>CAZQPD010000239.1:0-10987 GCA_964595235.1 uncultured Polaribacter sp. | reverse complement strand
CTTGAACAACGGAAAAACGACACTGATACGAAAAATTATCATTAGGTAGGGTCTGCTCTTGTGATCTCAACTGACCCCTAATAATCCGGCGTTTATACTAATAAAATGCCGGATTATTTTTATTACCGGAAAAAGGTCATTATATACAATAGTTTTATATATTTGCAGCCGCTACCAAGCGCACGTGGTGGAATTGGTAGACACGCTAGCTTGAGGGGCTAGTGGCCGTTTAGGCCGTGCAGGTTCAAGTCCTGTCGTGCGCACGGAAATACCCCCGTATGTATCCCAAGCCGTATCCGGCAAATTGTATCACTACGACCGGCACACTTACCAACCCCACGCGAATGTCCTTGTTCGCCATAGTACTGTCTATCGCGATAAGAAGGAAATATGCGAAGTAGATATACAATGGTGTCAAAATACCACCCATTGCCAAGAACAACGATACCACCAATCCTACGGTAAATATCGAAGGGAGCGAATAAAAGAGTGAATGCCTTCCGGCAAATTCCGCATCGAGCGCGGGACGTTCCCTGCCGAAACGGTACATTTGTCTGAAAAAAGCCGCAGGACTGCTCCGCCGCTTGTGATAGACGTATGCCCCGTCGATATATTGCCGGCTGAACCCTTGACGGGAAATCCTGTATGAAAACTCAATATCCTCCCCTATCCTCCTGCTACCGAAACCTCCGGTTTTTTCATACACGGCACGTGACATTCCCATATTAAAACTCCTCAACTGAAAACGCTTGTTCTTCTTATGACCGCGAAGCCCACCGGTAGTCAGATACGACGTCATGGCATAGCTCACCGCCTTCTGAAATGTATCGAACGACGGGTGTGCCCTGTCGGGCGCTCCGAACACACCGGTATAATGAGTACTCAACGCACGATGAACCGTTTCCAAATACAACGGAGGTACTATCACGTCCGAATCGAGTATGATGAAATAATTTCCACGGGCGTTTTTCATCCCGAAATTCCGGCTCAAACCCGGACCTGTATTCTGTTTTTTCAAATACCTGACGGGCAATTTCCCCCTGTATCTATCCACGACTTCCCGGCATTCCCTCTGCGAACCGTCCTCGACGATAATAATCTCATATTCTCCGGTATAAGTCTGATTTTCAAAGCTATGCAATAGCTCATCGACTTCCTCCGGACGGTTATATACCGGTATGATGACGGAAAAACGCAGGTTCATATCACTCTCTTTTGGGCATCGTACATCAAAGTTCCCGGCGGTAATTCCACCGGTGTTTTCCCCGGTTCGAACCAGCGTGAATCAGCATTTCCCGACAGGCTAATCCTACCGTCTCTAATACGCAGCCATGCTCCTTCACGCATCCCGAGAACGGGTATATCATTGAATACGAGGTACTCTTTGATACGGGTTTCCCGCGTTTCCCCCATATGTTCCAAACCTTCGACCGGGTCGAGGTAATGCGGGTTGATATTGAAAGGTATAACACCTAATGCCTCGAAAGACCGGGGATAGACTATGGGCATGTCATTGGTCGTCTTAATACCGGGACCACAAATATTACTCCCGGCACTGGTACCGAGATAGGGCATTCCGGAGAGAATCTTATCGCGCAACAACCCCATCAATCCGTTCTCCAAAAGACTGTGCAACAGCACAAAAGTATTTCCGCCTCCGGCAAATACGGCTTCTGCCTGCATCAGCGAATGCTCCGGATTTCCATGTTCGTGAATACCGGAAAGTCCTTTCCCCATTTCGAGAAACACCTTACGTGCCTCCGCCGTATATTCATCACAGGTCATTCCGCCGGGACGGGCATAGGGTATAAACAACACCTGTCGCACTCCGGCAAACAGACTTTCTATTTCATCGAGCAAATAGCTCAAATACGGGCTTCCAAAAACGGTGGAAGTACTGGCGAGAAGCATATTTCTTTTCATAACTCTTGCTCGATTATTTCATTGAGAATGTTTTTTACCAATGCCGGTCCTTCGTATATAAATCCGGTGAATAGCTGTATCAAGTCGGCTCCCGCCCGTAATTTTTCCACCGCTGCGGCAGGGGAATGAATACCACCTACTCCTATAATGGGAAAAGCCTTTCCCGATTCGGTGGCGAGAAACCGTATGACACCGGTACTTCTGTCACGGAGGGGTTCTCCGCTCAACCCCCCGTTGCCTATTTCGTCCAACCGGCGTTGCGGTGTACGCAATTGCTGCCTTTCTATGGTAGTATTGGTAGCTATTACCCCGTCGATACCGGTGCGGTTGACGATATCGATAATGTCAACTAATTGTGATTCGTTCAGGTCGGGGGCTATTTTGAGCAGAATGGGTTTGCGGCAACTCATGCTACCGTTTTCCGTTTGCAAAGCATCCAATAGTCTCATCAACGGCTCTTTGGCTTGTAATTCACGCAAACCCGGGGTATTGGGAGAGCTTACATTGACGGTAAAATAGTCCACCACATCGAACAGGGAACGGAAAGCAGCCAGGTAATCCCGGACAGCATCCGCATTGGGAGTGGTTTTGTTCTTACCGATATTCCCGCCTACGATTATACCCGGTTTTCTTTTTTTCAAATGTTCGACGGCGTATGCCACTCCCTTGTTATTAAAACCCATCCGGTTTATCAATGCACGGTCGTCCCGTAACCGGAAAAGTCTCTTTTTCGGATTTCCCTGCTGTGGCAAGGGGGTCAAAGTACCTATTTCCACGAATCCGAATCCGAACATCGCCAAGGCATCCACGGCTTCGGCGTCCTTGTCGAAGCCCGCGGCTAACCCGACCGGATTGGGAAATTTGATACCGAAAACTTCACGCTCCAAACGCGGGTCATCAAAACGGTAAATTTTAGACACAGCAGAACGCAACGGGCGAATGGTTTCCACCCTGTCGATAACACGCATCACCAGCCCGTGTACACGTTCCGGGTCGAATCGGAATAATATAGGGCGTATCAGGCTTTTATACATATTCTGACGGATATACCGGGTTACCAGCCGGGAGTAAAATTCAGCCCGAAAACCCCTTGTGAATTGCCTTCGAGTTGAAGCGGGAAAGCGAGATAGGGTTCCAAAATCAATTGTCCGAACAGGTTGATACGGAGCGACACACCCGTACTGGAAATGAACTGGGCTTCGGAAAATCCCCTATCTTCCAAATCACTGTATTTTCCCCACACCATTCCGGAATCAAAGAACAGGTTGAGGTCGGTAAAGAGAAAACCGGATTTGATAGCCGAGATACGCTTGGGTCCCGTAAGGGGAAAACGTATTTCCGCATTGGCGACGATGATTTTACTTCCTATCAGGTCCGTGTAATCGATGGTTCCCGAATTGATCTGGTAGCTACGGGCAAATGCCTTGTATGTATATCCTCTTACCAGTGTTTCATAACCGAGGTACAGAGGCGGCAACAGGGCATCCGAAGCACTTTCGCCCAGACGGGAGTACTGGTATGCCCGTGCAGCAAGGGTAAAGGGTTTCACGTAATGATATCCCCGGACATCCGCAAGCAATGAAGTCATGTTCAAGCGTCCGGAACTTTGCTGTATTTCAAAACGGTAGCGGTAGCCGTTCATCGGGGAAGTCAATCCGAAACTCGAAGTATCACCTACCCATGCCACACTTATATCCATATATCCGAATGAAGGCGCCACATCGAGATTGCGCTCACGGTATTCACCCAAATAATAATACGGGTAATCGGAAGTATAATAGTAATTGTATTTATCCAGGCGGAAGCTGTAATAATTGTATGACAAGCCTCCTTCCACGCGCATCACCCGTGAGAAGGGGTAATACGAGAACACGGAAGCCTGCTCTTTGAACACACGGTAGAGACTGTAAGTCTCTTTCAATGCATTGACCACCTGCCCGTTCACTTCCACATTCTCCGTAGTCAGGTCGTAGGTGTAGTACCTGTATGGGAAATGTATCAGTCCGCCACCCCATGATAAGCGGTGTTTGCGGTTCAGATAAGCGGCTTGACCGCCGAAATCCTGCAATTCGCCGTTGAGCATCGCACCGATATAGATTTGGTTGTCGTTCATCATATCCCCGAACAGCATATTGATACCACCCGCCATACCGGTTCCGTACCTGCCTGTGGCAATGCCTATTCCACCACTGCTGATATAATCCAGTTTGAATTTGGGTTCATAAGCTTTTTTCGTCAACGTATCCGTAGCAGCGATTTCAAAACTTTCATCCCGGTGCAATACCGCATTCACTATGCTTTCTTTCAACGACAAAGAAGGTAAATGTGCCGCGGTTTTCTCATTGTCCGTACGCGCACTCACTTCCTGCCCGTCCAGTGCACCCAACGACACCTTGAAAATATCATAACGCGAGTCGAGGTATGCACTGTACAACAATTTATCACTGTGTACAGATACGGAAATGGCTTTGGCAAACTTGGTAATACCGCTAACCCCTGTGGCGAGACGGGTTTCGCGGAAAATCTTTTGTGTCTGGAAATCATACCGGTATATATCGCGGTATCCGTCCCAATCCGAAAGGAAATACAAGGATTTTCCATCGGGGGAAAATTGTGGGTTGAGGTTGTCCGCATTTTCGAACAGAGGCAGGTATTGCACCTGTCCCGTATGAGGTTCCAGCAGGGCGATACTCATGGTCTTGGAAGGGTATTTTGCTCCGGGAGAACGCTTGTCCGTAACGTAGGCAATGTACCTGCCGTCGGGTGACCAAGCGGGTTGAACCTGTGCGAAAATATCATGGGTCAGTCTGCGGACACGGTGGTTATACACATCGACGAGGAACAAGTCACTCTGACCTTGGACCAATCCCGTAAAGAGAATTTCATTCCCCTTGGGTGACCACGCCGGGTCTTGGATAGAGGGGACACCTTCTACAAAAAATTCGTCCACGATTTGCCCTCCGGGCAATGTAACTATCGCCAGCTTGCTACGCCCTTTGCTGTATCCCGTGTAGGCAAAGCGTTTGCTGTCGGGGGACCATGTACCCGAGGATTGGAAGGCATCGAGGGCATCCATGTGGGTGCGGTGGGTCTTACCTTTGATGCGCTTGATGATATGCCCGTTTCTGGTATCCGCCAAATACAGGTCGAGGGTAAAGACGTTTTTCTCGGAGAGGAAAATCACATACTTCCCGTCCGGACTCACCGATGGCGATATATTGAGTCTGCCGCCGTTTTTCCGGTCGATGATACGTAATCCCGGTGGCAATGTGTCCCTACCGGAAATGAGGGGTTTGTAATGTCGCAGGGCTGCTTCCTTCCAGCGTTTGGAGAATGAATCGGTGGGCATGGACAAGACCTTTTTGAAGGCGTCGGATGCACCGGATTTTCCCGTTTCGAGATACAAATCGTGAATTTTTTCATCCCCGAAGGTTTCACCGACAAAAGACCAAAAAGCCTGCCCCCAACGGTATGGGAAATACTTGGATTTGTTCAAATCTTTGAGAGCGGGAAAATAACCGTACAGCACTGCATCACGCAGCCACATGGAAGTGTGCGAATCGGTATTGCCGATAGACATGTACTCGGCCAAGCCTTCGGTCATCCACAGGGGAATGTTCATCATGTTTTTTATCGACATGGAATCCTGTACGTTGAACAAATTGTATTGGTGCGCATGCACCAATTCGTGTCCGAGCACGTGGTCCGTCTGGGCAAAAGAAGCGGTAAGCGGCATGGTAACACGGTTGCGAAACCCCTCGGTTACTCCACCGGTAGTAGTACCTATCAACCCGCCGACTACGGAAGTCTGCTGGAAGTCTCCGTGGTTATTGTAGAATATCAAAGGAATTTTAGCTGCCAAGCTGTCATCGAATACCTCCCGGTGGCGTTGCCTCCACACCTTCGCCCGTTCTATCAGTGCTTTTGCCGTGGAATCATTATCCAGATAATAATACATTTCGAAATCATCCGAAATCATAACTTTGAAATCGAATTCCTGGTACTTCACCTTGTTCTGCCCGAAATATTGGGCATTTGATACGGCAGTAACACCGGATAGCAGGATAACGGCAAGTGTCCGCAACAGAGCGTTTTTCATACGGCAAAAATTGTTAGTCATACAAATGACAAATATACAAATATAATAAGTTTGTTCACGACCGGAGTAATCAGCTTATTGATGATTCCATTTCGATATCCGGCAAAGCTTCTCCCGTTTTTTTTTTCTTAATAACCCTGTGAACAATTTTATATAAATCCTGCGTTTATATAACATACGAATTCCTATTTTTGGTATAAAACACGCATTGATATGACAAAATCAGCTATCGTATATACCGTATTGATTTCATTGCTCTTACATCTGCCTGTGAAAGCGCAGGAAAGCCGGTATTACACCCATGATTTGAAAGACTTCGACAAGGCGGTAGCACTCTACCGCGACAAGGCATACGTCTCCGCCCTCGACCTGTTCGACCGGCTTGCCGGACATTTCGACGATACTTCCGAACGGAAAGCCGACTGCATGTATTACGCGGCACAATGCGCCATACACTTGGGGCTCAACGGTGCCGACGACAGAATGAATGATTTCGTCAGACAATTCCCCACCAGTGCCAAACGGAACAATGCTTTCGCCGAAGTAGCCGACTATTACTTCGATACCGGAAAATACAGCTATGCGCTCAAATGGCTCAAACGCATCCGCGCACAAAACCTGCCACGCGACCGCTATGAGGATTACCTGTTCAAAATGGGGTATTCCCTATTCGCTTCGAAAGATTATACCGGCGCCAAAAAATATTTTGTCAAACTGCTCGATTCCCCTGAATACGGCAGCCGGGCTAAATACTACTACGGCTATATCGCCTACTCGCAAGACGACTACGACAACGCCGACAAATACCTCGGCGAAGTATCCGGCGACAGGCAATTCGGCAAGGAAGTCTCCTACTACCGCGCCGATATGTACTTCAAACTCGGCAGGTTTCAAGACGCACTGAACGAAGCCCTCTCACTGCTGAATACCGCCCGGCGGACAGAACTGTCGCAAATCAATAAAATCATCGGTGAAAGCTATTTCAATCTCGAACAGTATGACAAAGCCATCCCATACCTGAAAAACTACAAAGGTATGCGGGGAAAATGGACCAATACCGACTACTACCGCCTCGGATATTGCTACTACCGCCGGAACGATTATGAAACAGCCGTGTCGTATTTCAACAAAATCATCGACGGGGACAATGCCGTAGCTCAAAATGCCTATTACCACCTCGGAGAATGCTATCTGCATCTGGACAAAAAATCCGAAGCGCTCAATGCTTTCCGCAACGCTTCACAAATGGACTTCGACCCCGGCATACGCAAAGACGCATTTTACAATTACGCCAAATTGAGCTACGATATCGGCAACCCGTACAGTAGCGTTCCGGAAGTGCTGCAAGAATACGTACGGAAATACCCTTCATCCGGTGAGCGGAAAGAGATAGAGTCCCTGATTATCAGCGCATATTACCTGACGAAAGATTATGCCGGCGCCTTGCAATACCTCGACAAAATGCCGGCATCCTCGCGGGATAACACCCTGTACCAAAAAGTAGCTTACTACCGCGCTTTACAATTGTTCGACGAAAAAAAATACGAAGAAGCCGCCGGTATATTCGACAAAGCCTTGCTACATACCCCCGACGAAGTACTCAAAGCCAAAAGCCTGTACTGGAAGAGCGAATGTTCGTACCGCAGCAAACAATATGACCAAGCATACCGCGGATTCAAAGAGGTGCGCCGGATAGACGCCGCTTCCGGCACCCGCGAATACCTCATGGCTCCCTATCAAGCTGCTTACAGCCTGTTCAAACAAAAAAAATACGCCGGAAGCATACCCGAGTTCGAACAGTTCTTGAATGATTATCCCCCTGACGGGAAATACTTCCCCGATGCACTGTTGAGACTAGGCGACGTATATTTTGTAACCAAGAATTACGGAAAGGCTATCGCCCGGTACGAAAAAGCTGCCGAAGTACATGCCCGGAATGAAGATTACGCCGTGTTCCAAACGGCGATTTGTTATGGATTTACCGGACAACAAGCCAAGAAAAAACAGTTGCTGAACAAGGTTATCAACCGCTACCCCGGTTCCCTGTACCGCGACGATGCCCTGTACCTGCTCGGCACTGACTACTTCGACTCGGGAGATACCGGAAATGCCTTGAATACCTTCCAACGCCTGCTGAAAGAACACCCGAAAAGCAACCTGCATGCACGTACCATGCTGAAAATAGCCCTCGTCTATTACAACACGGGACGAAACGACCAAGCTATCGATACATATCATCAAATAGTCAATACATACCCCAATACGTCCGTCGCCCGGCAAGCCGTAAAAAACGCCCGGCAAATCTATATTGAAACCGGCAGGGTGGACGAATACGCCGCATGGGCAAAGGAATTGGATTTCGTAGAAATAAACAATGCAGAATTGGACCAAGATATGTACGAATCGGCTGATAAACTCTACAACACCAACCAATTCAACAAAGCCGTTACCGCCTATCAAAAATACCTCAAAGCATTCCCGAAGGGAATGTATGCGCTCGACGCCCGCTATTATATGGCACAATGCTATGAACATACCGGCAAAAAAACCAAAGCCCTGGAACAATACGAAATCATCGCCTCGTCACCGGCAAACCGATATACAGAAGACGCCCTGGCGCGCCTGTCAGAGCATTATCTCGATACGGAAGACTGGGAAAAAGCCGGAAAAGCACTCGAAAACTTGGAAAAAGCCGCCACCCACGAACAAAACGTCTTATTCGCACGTAGCAACCTGATGAAAGTGTATTATTTCAAGGAAAATTACTCCAAAGCCGTCACCTATGCCGGTATGGTATTGGAAGAAGCCCATGACGAAAAAATGCTCGCCGATGCCAAAATCATCATCGCCCGGGCTGCTATGAAAACCGGCGACGAAGACAAAGCACGGACATTTTATGCACAGGTGGAACAAAATGCCACAGGCGAACGCAAAGCCGAAGCCCTGTACTATAAAGCTTATTTCCAACACAAAGACGGAAAATACACCGGATCAAACCAAACGGTACAGCATCTCGCCAAAGAGTATGCCGCCTACAAATACTGGGGAGCGAAAGCCCTGGTAGTCATGGCGAAAAATTTCCACGCCCTCGACGATGCCTACCAAGCTACTTACATTCTCGATAGCGTCATTAAGAACTTCCCGCAATACGACGATATAATAGAAGAAGCCCAAACACTTCTCGCACAAATCAAAAAAGAGCAAGCCAAAACGAACGATTCAGTAAATCCCGAATAAAAAAAGATTATCTCATCATGAAATTTATTCAGAAATATATCATAGGTGCAATAGCCTTTGCAGGCATTCCGGCATATAGCCAACAACCCAAAGACACCCTGGATACGGAAGTGATAGAGGTGGTAAAACCCTATGAGCCGAGCATTTCCGATGCGGACAAAATCGCCGTGTACCCGCAAGGGGAAAATACCGTTCAAGAGGAAAAACGTCCCGTTACCTACCGTATTCATTCGGTACCGGTAGCCACCACCTTTACCCCGAGCAAAGGAAAAGCCAAAAGGCTGCCCCGGCGCATTCGCGAGCCACTGTTCGACAACTACATTTCCGCCGGATTCGGAAATTATACCACACCCGTCATCGATATGTACCTGCGCACCTACCCCTCGCGCGGAAGTGAAACCGGCATCATGTTCTCCCACCGTTCCTCGCAGAAAGGGGGCGGCGATTTTCTCCCCGACCAGTCGTATTACGATACCCGGCTACATGCCTACTACCGTGAAGAAACGCGCGATTTCGACTGGAAAGCGGGTATAGATGCCACACACCGTATGTACCATTGGTTCGGAGTGTTGCCTGTGGACGAAAACTTATCACCGGTGTATGATACCCTTCTTAATACCGATACACGCCAACGGTATTTAGACATAGGATTGGCAGGCGAAATGAAATTTTACAACAGTCTTTTCAAAGGCGGTAAAGCCCGGATATCCGTATTCGGTGACCGCTGGAAAGGCAGGGAATTGCGCATGACCGTACAGCCTTCGGTAGAACTTCCCATCACGTCCGAACTCATCCGCGTCAAGGCGGATATCGATTATCTGGGAGGATATTTTACCCACCGGAGTTATGAGGATCCCATCGGTTACGGATACCTCAATGCAGGTATCCTGCCCTCATTCATCATCTTGCGTGACCGGATGAAAATCAACCTCGGACTAAAAGCCTGTCTGGCCAAGGATTTTCATCTGCCCGATACCAAACTGCTGTTCTATCCCGATGTTTCCGCTTCGTATGCCTTCATCCGCGATGTTTTGAACCTGTATGCCGGAGTGGGAGGCGGATATCATTTCAATTCTTTTTCCGGATTGTCCCGCCAGAATCCGTACCTGTCGGCGGAACACCATTCATGGGAAGGCACCCTGTCGCCGGAAAATTTCCGCACGTTTCTGCCGGTCAATGAAAAATATAAGATAACCGGCGGTATCAAAGGCATACTGGCGGGGAATATCAGTTACGACCTCAACGGAAGTTATGCCGATATAGACAACAAAGCCTTGTTTGTCAGCACCCCTCCCTACGGAATGACAGCCGGTTCCGGGGACCAAACCCTGCCCTACGACTGGCATAATGCTTTCCGTATCGAATATGCTGCGATGAATGTATTGTCGCTAGAGGGAAAACTCGAATTTGAATTTACAAAGGATTTTGAAATGTCGGTATCCGGCACCTACCGCTATTACGATATGAAAGAGGAAGGTGCGGAAGCCTGGAATTTGCCGCCGTTGGAATTACGCGCAGCGGGTTATTACAATTGGAACAAGTTCATTTTCGATGCCGGTTTGTTCTATATGGACCCCCGGAAGGATATTTCGTATCCCGCAAATCCGGGAGATAGTCCCCAGGTGGTAGAAATCGAACGTTATATCGACCTGAATGCAGGAGTAAAATACGTGTTCAACCCGCGTCTGACGGCATTTGTCAAAGGACATAATTTACTCAACACCCGTT
>CAZQPD010000238.1:0-4265 GCA_964595235.1 uncultured Polaribacter sp. | reverse complement strand
CGTACGGCTTACGTCTTGGTCAGGAATAAAGGGCAAAGCGCTGGCGGGTAACAATCCTTGACTAACCATGCTTTCGGCAACTCCGTGAATATTGGTTTTTATCTCATCACCATATATATTCAATCCGTCGAAAGCGGGACCTCTGTTCTCATACGGGGTGATAATGTTCGGCTTGCCTGTTTCATCCGGAGTATATTGGTTATAATCCACCGCCCACCAATCGGTACCGTTGAGGTAAGAGAAATTAGCCTTGGCGGCGAAATGGTCGCTGAATTTATAAGCATACCGTACTCCCCAGTCATATAAGGCATTTTCTCCGGCGGCTTCCTGTATGGTGATGCCGGGCTTGAAATACATACTGATACCGGTATGCTCGAACGGGCTCTTGCTGGTCATAAACAGGATACCGTTGTAAGCATTGGCACCGTACAAGGCGGATGCGGCACCCGGTAGTATTTCTACGGACTGAACATCGAGTTCACTCATACCGAGCAGGTTACCAAGAGCAAAGTTCAATGCGGGCGAGGTATTATCGATTCCATCCACCAACTGCATAAACCGGGTATTGGAAAAGGTAGCAAATCCCCTGGTATTGATGGATTTGAAAGTCAACGAATTGGTATTGATATCCACACCTTTGAGGTTTTCGAGTCCTTCGTAGAAATCGGCGGACGGGGTATTTTGTATTTCCCGTGCACTTACCCTTTCGATGGTGACGGGTGATTCCCTGACCCGTTCCGGGGTACGTGAAGCGGAAATCACAATCTCATCGAGTGCTTGTGTATCTTCGGACATATTGACCTCCATACCGGTAGTATTTCCGGTAATCTTAATTTCTTGGGTACGGAAACCCACAATGGAGAATTTGAGGGTAAAGGGTGCGGGTTGGTTTACTTTCAGGTTGAAGTTACCGTCAAAATCGGTGGTCGTTCCTTGCGAACTACCCACAACGGTAATATTTACGTCGGGAAGGGGCTCTCCGCTACCGGCATCTTTTACCGTACCGGAAACGGTGGTTTGAGCAAATAACACGGTGCTGAACAGTGCAAACACCGGTATCAAAAGTAATTTTCTCATAATGAAAATGATTTTGGTTAATTCACGGGGCAAATTACAATTTTTTTTGGAAATGGGAATCCGGGGTGTTTTACCATAAGATTTTTTTTCGAAAAAACGTATGTTCCGGTCTCATCAGATAATGAAAATAATAAGTACTTTTGCCGCCGGAACAGACAAAACTTTTACTTTGAAATACGCAGGGATAATTTTAATCAGCACCATATTATTTCTTTCCGCCTGCCGGCAAAAGGAAACACCCGTTCCACACGCCGGTACCGTAACACAACCACCCGAAAAGATCATGAAATTCGGGTATGATACAGCCGGTTTCAACCTGATACAAGATACCATCCGTAACGGCGAAACTCTCGGTGTACTCCTCGACAGGCACCATATCCCCCCCGGACGCCTCTATGATATCGTCATGCAGATCAAAGACACTTTCGACGTCAAGCGCATCCGGGCGGGAAAGCCCTATACCGTTTTTACTTCGAAAGACAGTCTCCGGATAGCCCGTATTTTCGTCTATGAACCCGACCGTACCCAATATATTGTCCTCGATATGCGCGATAGCCTGGTGAAAGTACGTTATGAGAAAAAACCCATAACCCGCCGGCTCAAAACCGCTTCGGGAATCATCACCTCATCGCTGTTCCAAACCCTTGCCGAACAAGGTCTCGACGAAGTATTAGCCCTTGACCTGGCGGACATCTACGCATGGACCGTGGACTTCTACCACATATACCGCAACGACAAATTCAAAGTCATCTACGATGAACTCTACGTGGACGACAGCATCCCCATCGGTACGGGAACGGTTCATGCCGCCTATTTCGAACACTTCAAAAAACCTTTCTACGCCTTCCGCTTCGTGGTGGATTCCACCTCCGGAATACCGGCGTATTTCGATGAAAAATCCAGAAACCTGCAAAAGGCATTTCTCAAATCCCCTATCAAATTCGGACGTATCACCTCACGGTACAACAAACGCCGGTACCTGCGCCTGTACGGGCGTGTCAAACCGCATCTCGGAACGGACTTCGCCGCTCCCATAGGTACTCCTATCATGAGTACCGCCAACGGCGTGGTCATCGCTTCGACCTACAAGAGGGGAAACGGAAATTATGTAAAAATCAAACACAACGCCACCTATACCACCCAATACCTGCACATGTCCAAACGGGCGGTAAAAGTCGGCGATATAGTCAAGCAAGGACAAGTCATCGGCTATATCGGTATGACCGGAAGTACCACAGGTCCCCACGTATGCTACCGCTTCTGGAAAAACGGTAAACAAGTGGATGCCCTGCGCGAGAAACTCCCGGATGCCAAACCCATGCCCGACAGTATCAAAACACGTTATTTCGAATACATAAAACCCTGGAAAAGAAAACTCGACAGTATCATGTACCCCAGTATGCGACGCGATACGGTAAGATCCGCTTTACCCGCCCATCCAACCGAACTACCATGAAGCCTGCACTCCTGTCATCCGGCGAGAAAGAAATACTGGCATCGCACATCCCACAAGCCGCTGCGGATGATGCTATCAAATTGCTCGAAAGTATGCCCGTACGGTTATTCATCAAAGGGAGCCGGCGTACCAAGTTGGGGGACTTCCGCGTACGTCCGGACGGCTCATTACAAATCAGTGTGAACGGCGACCTCAATCCATACCATTTCCTCATCACTCTCATCCACGAACTCGCCCACGCATCGGTATATCTACAATACGGAAAACGCCGTATCCGCCCCCACGGCAACGAATGGAAAGACGAAATGCGGCGGCTCATGCAGCCATTCCTGACCAACACGGTCTTTCCTAACGATATACTGCCCTACCTCGCTCAATACCTCGTACAGCCGAAAGCAGCGACAACCAGTGATACCGCCCTGTCAGCCGCATTGAAAAAATACGACCCGGACGACGGAAAAGTTTGTATCTTTGAGCTGAACGAAGGGGATGCTTTCATCCTGAACGGCATTTCCTACCGGCTGGGGAAAAAACTTCGTACCCGGCACGAATGTGAACGCCTCGACAACGGAAAAAAATACTTAATACACCACCATGCAGAAGTACAACCCCTCATCGATTCAGCCTCCGGCAAATAACAGCAGCTACTATGCCGTAATTATGGCAGGCGGGATAGGTTCCCGTTTTTGGCCCGTCAGCACACCCGGTAGTCCCAAGCAGTTCCACGACATGACGGGAACGGGCAAAAGCCTGCTCCGGCACACCTTCGACCGGTTGACGGCTCTTATTCCCGCTTCGCATATTCTCATTTCCACCAATGAAAAATATGCCGGCAAGATAGCCGGGGAACTTCCCGGATTTTCACCGGAACACCTCATCGCAGAACCCGTCATGCGGAATACGGCGCCTGCCATTCTGTACGCTATGTTGAAAATACAGAAACTAGACCCGGAAGCTACGGTCGTCATTGCCCCCAGTGACCATTGGATAGAGGATGAAGCCGCCTTCGTACGCCAATTGGAAACCGCATTTCGCGAAAGCGCACACCACGACATCCTCATGACTTTGGGGATAGTCCCCGATTCACCCAATACAGGCTACGGATACATACACTACGGGAATGGAGAAAACAGGGTCAAAAAAGTGTTGGAGTTTACCGAAAAACCCGACAAAAAAACCGCTATCCGGTTCATCGAACAAGGAGAATACCTCTGGAATGCCGGGATATTCATCTGGAATGTACGGAGTATCCTGAAAGCCTTCCAAACACACCTCCCCGCTATGTACCGGCTGTTTGCTTCCGCACCGGAAGTCGGGACCGCTCCCGCCGAGAAAGCATTCATTGAAAAACACTATCCGCAAGCGGAAAATATTTCCATCGATTACGGCATCATGGAAAAAGCCACAAACGTCCGTGTGCTTCCACTCGAACATACCGGATGGAACGACCTGGGCACTTGGGGAGCACTACGCAAACAACTCCCCAAAGACGATAACGGCAACGCCGTACTCCACGCCCATACACGACTTATAGATTCGGAGAACAATATCATCCGGACGACAGAAGGTAAGAAAGTCGTCATCAAAGGAATGCGCAACTACATCATCGTAGAGACTGACGATGTGCTGATGATCATTCCGGAATCCGATGAACAGGCAATAAAAGAATACGCGAAATCTTTCGATAAGCAGGGTCTGCTGAAAAACCCTCAAACACGTAAAAGAGAATGAA
>CAZQPD010000237.1:0-8779 GCA_964595235.1 uncultured Polaribacter sp. | reverse complement strand
TTCGCTAAAAATGTCCACCGGACATTTTCTTTACGCTCTGCCCTACAAGCTAAAAAATTCAGGCACTTCTGTGATTTTCAGCAGAGCCTATATAAGCCAATCAAGCGATAAAAAGCGATAAGTATTTGACGTTTAGTGTATTTGTTTTTCTGGGTTTAATAAAATGAACATTTCTAATTTCAAGTTTCAAGTGTAAGATTTCTCCCTCCGGTCGAAATGACAGGGCTCTCCAACTATCAACTAAAAACTATCCACTATCAACTACAAAAGATTTCTCCTTCCGCTACCGCTCCGTATCGAAATGACATGCTCCGTGTCATTCCGAACGAGCGACGAGGTACGAGGAGCGAGGAGGAATCTTTCCTAATAATGTAAAGATTTCTCCCTCCGGTCGAAATGACAGGGCTCCCTAACTATCAACTAATAACTCAAAACTATCAACTAAAAACAAATGTATAGTATATTTGTCGCCTGAATATTAGCATGCAAAATAGCAGTCATGAGAATAAAAGATTTATTAGAACGGGCACCTGTAGGCGATAAAGTGCAGGTCAAAGGCTGGGTACGGACTTTTCGCAACGATATGTTTATCGCTCTGAACGATGGTTCTACATTGAAAAATATCCAATGCGTCATAGACCCGGAGAAATATCCAGCCGGGACAAAAAAACGCATCAGCACAGGCGCCGCCCTCTCCATTACGGGGACACTCACCGAAAGCCAAGGACGGGGGCAAAAAGTAGAAATACAAGTCGAAAACCTTGAAATACTGGGCGATTCCAATCCCGAAACATACCCCATTCAGCCCAAACGCCACAGCTTTGAGTTCCTGCGCGAACAGGCGCATTTGCGCATACGCACCCAGACTTTCGGTGCGGTAATGCGGGTACGCTCTGCCTTGGCTTATGCCATTCACAAATATTTTTTCGACAACGGATTTTACTACGTTCATACCCCCGTCATCACCGGCGCCGACGCCGAAGGCGCCGGCGAAATGTTCAAAGTAACCACCCTGGACATGGAAAACCCGCCACGCGACGGACAAGGAGAAGTGGATTACAAACAAGACTTCTTCGGCAAACCTGCCAACCTCACCGTATCGGGACAACTCGAAGCAGAAACTTATGCCATGGCTTTGGGCAAAGTCTATACGTTCGGACCCACTTTCCGCGCTGAAAATTCCAACACTTCAAGACACCTGGCCGAATTCTGGATGATAGAACCCGAAGTGGCTTTCAACGATTTGAACGACAATATGGATTTGGCCGAAGACTTTATCCGTTATGTGATACGATTCGTACTGGAACACAATGCAGAAGACCTGGAATTCCTCGACCAACGCTACAAAAAAGAGGAAAATTCAAAACCCCAACACCAACGCAGCGGAATGAGTCTGCTGGAAAAACTACAATTCGTCATCGACAATCCCTTTGTGCGGATTACCTATACCGAAGCCTTCGAAATTCTGCGCAATTCCAAACCGAACAAAAAAAAGAAATTCGAATACCCCATTACGGAATGGGGAGTGGACCTGCAAAGCGAACACGAACGCTATCTGGTGGAAAAACACTTCAAAAGCCCCGTGATACTCTACGACTATCCGGCTCATATTAAGGCTTTCTACATGCGCCTGAACGACGACGGAAAAACCGTCAGGGCTATGGATGTACTGTTTCCCGGTATCGGGGAAATAGTAGGAGGCTCACAAAGGGAAGAACGCCTGGATGTACTGCTGAAAAAAATGGATGACATGGGAATAGACCGCGAAGAACTCTGGTGGTATATCGATACCCGGCGGTTTGGAACGGCAGTACACAGCGGTTTCGGACTCGGCTTCGAACGCCTCGTCCAATTCGCCACCGGAATGAACAATATCCGCGACGTCATACCCTTCCCGCGCACCCCCCAGAACGCTTCTTTCTGACAGACTTCGTATATTTGCAAAAACGACCCGTACGTGCTGAAACAATCACTCAATATCAAGCTGCAACAGAAGCTGTCTCCCCAGCAAATACAGTTGATGAAACTCATTCAACTGCCTACTTTGGCATTCGAGCAGAGGGTACAACAGGAGATAGAAGACAATATCGCATTGGAAGCAGGCAAAGAAGAAACACAGGAAGAAGAACTCATCGGCGGGGAATACGAAGATGATTTCGCCGGCAATACCGGTGAAGAAACCCCGGACGAACAAGAGGAATTCAATATCGACGATTACCTGGCTGATGACGATATCCCCGAATACCAAACCAGAGTAAACAATTACAGCCCCGACGATGAGGACAAATCCCTCCCGCAAGCCGCCGGAATGAGCTTTCACCAATACCTCATCAGCCAACTCAACACCTTCCGCCTCGATGACCTGGAATACGAAGTAGCCATGTTCCTGGTAGGCAGTATCGACGAAAGCGGATATATCCGGCAAAGCATCGAAGAAATCGTGGACGACCTGGCGTTTACCATGAACATTATGACCGACGAACAGACCGTAGAACGCATTCTGAAAAACGTCATTCACAAACTCGACCCCACTGGAGTCGGTGCACGAAACCTGAAAGAATGCCTGCTGATTCAATTACGCAAGAAAAAACAAAAACCTTCCGTCGAACTCGCCATCAAAATTCTGGAAGAACATTTCGACGCATTCGTAAAAAAACATTATAAAAAACTTCTATCACGCCTCGATACCACCGAAGAGGAACTGAAAGAAGCCATTGCGGAAATTGAAAAACTCAACCCGAAACCCGGAGGCTCCTACGCCGGTGGCAATACGCAAATACAGCAAATCGTCCCGGACTTTACCATACGTATCATCGATGGGGAATTGGAGCTGACGCTCAATTCGCGCAATGCCCCGGAAATGCATATTTCCCCCATGTATTCCGAAATGCTGAAAGGATATAAAGAAAGTAAGAAAAAAACCAAATCCCAAAAAGACGCCACCCGGTTTATCAAACAAAAACTCGATGCCGCCAAATGGTTTATCGATGCGGTCAAACAACGCCAACACACCCTGCTCACCACTATGGACAGCATCATGCGATACCAGAAGGAATATTTCCTGACAGGTGATGTCACCAAGCTGAAACCCATGATACTAAAAGATATAGCCGATGACGTGGGACTGGACGTATCCACGGTATCAAGGGTGGCAAACAGCAAATACGTTCAAACACCATACGGTACCAAACTCATCAAAGAGTTCTTTTCCGAATCGATGAAAAATACACAAGGTGAGGACGTATCGACCCGTGAGATTAAGAGTATATTACAACAGGTAATCGACGAAGAAGATAAGAAAAAACCCCTGACCGATGACAAGCTCGCCGCTATTCTCAAAGAACGCGGATACCCCATCGCCCGGCGTACCGTAGCCAAATACCGGGAACAATTGGATATTCCCGTGGCACGCCTGCGCAAAAAACTCTAACCATATCATGAGACTTTACCGGATTCTCTCTTTCCTGTTCCACCCGGTGGTATATCCCGTCTCCATATTCGGACTGTACATGAAAGTCTCCCCCTATTATTTTGACGCCAACCAACGGCTTCACCTTACATATATTATATTAGCCGGTACCGTATTGGTCCCCGTTCTGATTTTGGCGCTTTTCAAAAGTAAAGGATTTATCGACTCTTTCGAATTGACGGGTACCGGCGAAAGAAAACTCCCCTTTGCCCTGTTTCTTTTCCTGTCGTTCACCTTGTGGAAAATGTTCTATCACTTTCCGCAGTTGAAAGATTTTTCCCTGTATTTCTTATCCGGAACCCTGGCGATAGGGGTGCAATTGCTCTTACTGTTCCGGCAGGTCAAAATTAGTATGCATACCCTGGCTGCCGGCTCCTCGGTGGGATTCGTGATATGGATGAGTGCCGTGTACCGGATAAACCTATTGTGGATTCTGATATTGCTGTTCCTGGTAGCAGGAGCCGTTGCAGTATCCCGGCTAAAACTCCAAGCCCACAACGTAAAAGAAGTTGCCTGGGGATTTGCTCTGGGCATTATAGCTACGCTATTACCGGGTTTTTTAATTTATTTCATCTAATTCCAACGGCATTTCCCCTTTCATTACAGACATTCAAAACCGATCTATCCATTACCCGATGATCTGTTCGGGGTTATACCCTGTATAGGGAACTTCTTTCTCGTCGAACTCCATGCCGTATTCCCGCAGCTCTTTTAATACGGGCAGGTAAATGTCTTTCTCCGTTGGAATTTGTACCCCGGGAGTGTCGATTTCCCCGTTCAATATTTTCAATGCGGCGATACCCACCGGAAGCCCGACGGTTTTCGACATAGCTGTACATACCGGGTCATCGCCTATGACGACCATACTACTCTCTATTTGCCGTTTTTTTCCTCCATATTCATATCCTATCCGGTGAAGCATGACTATCATATCCTTGTCCTCGGGGTTCAGTGTCCATTTGTCCATCAGGATTTTTTGTAAGAGTTGCGCAGGTGTGGCGCCGGGCATTTCGAAAAATTTTTCCCTGCTGAAAATGTCGAGTTCCTCCAATTTTTGCCACAATTCGTCATCAGGGTCGATACGCAGGTACGAACGTAATTTGGCTTCTACCGGATCATACGGATGATACGGGAGGAAAGCATTGACGAAATCACGGTAACTCATTGTTCCGGAATCTTCCATGACATAACTGTCATCGGTCATGCCGAGCTGTACGAACACGTTCCACGCCTTGGAAAAACCCAATCGTCTGACGGTTCCACGGAACAAGGTGTCAACACCGGATAATCCGTAAGCATCCTGGTATTTCAGCGAATCGCGGTTGGCATAAGCTTCGAATTTGCCGTATCCGTCTATTTCGATTATCTCGGTACGTCTGAACAGTTTGTGGTAGGGGATGTACTTGAGTTTCCCCTCTTTGAGAAATTGTGCGGCACCGCCTTGACCAGCCAAGACGACATTACGCGGGTTCCAAGTGAACTTATAATGCCACAGGTTATCGTCACTCCCGGGAGCGACCAAACCACCGGTGTAAGACTGAAAGGAAATGATACGCCCGCCTTTGTCCCGTATTTCGTCCAACAACTTCATAGCACTCATGTGATCGATACCCGGGTCGAGTCCTATTTCATTCATAAACACGAGTCCTTTGCTCCGTACTTCCCCATCGAGTTCCTTCATCTCTTTGGATACATACGAGGCGGTGACCATATGCTTGCCTTCCTCTAGGGCGTCTTTCGCCACTTCCAAATGAAAACGGGCAGGAAGCATGGAAATGATGAGGTCGTGTTCCCGAACGGCTTTCCGGCGGGCTTCCGCTTCGAAAATATCCAAACGCATGCCTTTGGTATGCGGACGGTTTTCCGTCTTTTTTAATGCGTTTTCCAACGAAATGTCCCCCACGGTAACTTCGAGGTGCTCCTCTCCCGCTTTTTCCGATAAATAATGAATCAACGACGAAGCGGAACGCCCCGCACCGATGATAAGTATTTTTCTTTTTTCCATAATTCCCGTTTACGGTTTATCAAGCTACGAAAGTACAAAAAATCATCTTGTATTGAACCTGTCCACAAATAGGGTCTGCTGAAAAAAAAAATGCCCTCCGGGCATTTCTAACCAGTGAGCCAGCCTGTCGCATGGGCGAAAAACTTCACCAACATAAAAGATTTCTCACATTCGTTCGAAATGACAGCGCCCCTAACTATCAACTAAAAACTAATAACTCACAACTATAAAAGATTTCTCGTGTTTAAGAGTTTTCAGCAGACCTATTTTATCTTATCACCGGCATTGCCGGCAGGATTAACTCCGTTGATCCTGATTGCGCTCCGTATTCCGAATCACAAAAAAACACGGAACTCCGTTCCTCTTTTTTTTATCCCCCATCCTGCGCTGCAAAATAAATTTTGCGCTTGGATGGGGGATAAAAAAAACACGCCACCGGCGTGTTTTTTGTGACTCAACGTGACCACGACAGGATTCAAACCTGTAACCTTCTGAGCCGTAATCAGATGCGCTATTCAGTTGCGCCACGTGGCCATTATTTTCAGGCTACAAATATACGAATTTTTTTATTTTCCGCGAAATGCGGTTGGTGAAAAAAACAGCCTCAAATCATGTTGGTATTTCGATAGAACTTGTACATTTGTCGAAATTTTAATCTTTCGATATTTTGGAAACGACAAAATCGAAAAAAGTCCTCGTGGATGCATCGCTACTCATTACCGAGGCTCTGGTACAATCGGGCGCAGATGTTTTTATCGCTTATCCGATTACCCCATCGAACCGTTTCTATGCCAATGCCAAAAAACGTTTTCCGCAGTTTCTCGCCGGACCCGACGAAATCACAGTCCTGCAATGGATGTCGGGATTTGCCGCCACAGGCAAAATACCGGTTACCGCAACGGCTTTTCCCGGATTGGCACTGATGACCGAAACCCTGAATATGGCTTATATGATGGAGCTTCCCATGGTGTTGGTCATCACCCAGCGTCTGGGTCCCAGTACGGGTTCTGCGACTACTGGAGCCCAAGGGGATTTGAAGTTTCTCGACGGTGTGATATCGGGAGGTTTTCCCCTGCCGGTACTTTCCCCTGCCGGATTCGAGGATGCTTGGACCTTGTCGAATGAAGCCGTGCGTATCGCTGTGAAATACAGAACACCCGTGATATTACTCACTTCCAAAGAAATGGTCATGACCCAAAAACCCGTCGATTTGGACAAACTGCCCGCTTTGCCCGTAATCCGCCGGGAGAAAAAAGAATTTACCCCGCCCTTCCAGCCTTATAAAGCCGGCGAAGACCTGGTACCTCCATTTTTCCCTCTGGGAAATGACGAATATACCGTACGCTTCAATGCTTCTACTCACGATAATGAAGGATTGATCAGGAAAAACAGCCCCGAAAGTATGGCTAATACCCTCCGTCTGAAAGAAAAACTCGAAAAACACCTCGATGACTTTTTGTTCTACGACTATATACATAACCCGGGCGCTTCCACCCTCATTGTGTCTTGGGGCATTTCGGCGGAAGCCGCAAGGGATGCCATGGATATGCTGGACGAAACGGGTAAAAACGCTTCGTTACTTATCGTAAAAACCCTGTCGCCGGTGTCGGAAAAATTGTATGAGATTATCGAATCATATGACAAAGTGGTTTTCGCCGAAGAAAACCTGACAGGGCAGTTCAAAGAAATGCTGTTCGGCAAACGAAATCCGGAAGGAGTTCTTACCGCAACAAAATTCGGCAATATGCTGGACCCCTCCGAAATCGTCAAAGCCGTTCTCCCGTAATCATTTTACAGAAAAAATCCTCAATTTTTCAATCATGCAAATGCAAGAAAAAATCCTCACCGATGTAAAGATGCCTTTCTGTCCGGGATGCGGACATGTGGCAAATACAAAGAGTATCACCAAGGCTTTCGAAAACCTCGGATATACTCCGAAAGATGTGATTATGGTGAGCGATATAGGTTGTACGGGATTGGTCGATCCCTTGTTCGCCAGCCATACCATACACGGGTTGCACGGACGCTCTCCCGCCCTGGGTGTAGGAGTGGCGATGGGATTGGATGCCCCGGACAAAAAGGTAGTGGTCATCATCGGTGACGGGGGAGCCACCATCGGATTACAACACATACTCGAAGCGGCGCGGCGGAATGTGGATATGACCTTGGTGGTGTACAACAACCTGCTGTTCGGAATGACCGGCGGGCAAATGAGCGGACTTTCCACCAACGACTTCAAAGACTTCAAACACAGTGCCGACGAAACGGAGCCCTATGACCTGGTAGATCTGGCACATAGCGCCGGAGCGGCATTAGCCGTTAGGGTCACGGATGTAAAGTCTTATACGAAGGTGTTGGAAGAAGCTTATGAGACACCCGGCTTCTGCCTGGTAGAACTCGCCAGTATGTGTACTTCGTACGGGATGAAAAAAGTAGCGGAATTCAAAGGCTTCGTCGAAGCCGAAGAACGGAAAGTAAACGAACGCCGGGCAGGGATGGTGCCCATCAGGGAAACACGCTCCTTGCTGTCGGGTTTGGAAGTTCTCGACAGTACTTTCGGCAATAATCTGAATATCGAACGGCAAGGCGTACTGATAGCAGGTTCTGCCGGAGGCGGTGTCCAATCGGCAGCCGTACTATTGGCGAAAGCCGCCGTCAAATCGGGACTTTATGCCAGTATGAAAGGGGAATATCCCATCACCGTGGGGACAGGATTTTCGCTTGCGGAAGTCATCATTTCGAAAAAACCCATCCATTATACCGGACTGGAAAATCCGGGCAATATACTCGTGGTTACGGGCGACGGCTGGGAGAAAGTAAAAGATAAAATCAGAGACGGACAAATGGTCGTCGCCGATGAAAAAATCCCTTTCCACGGTGAGGCTTATTCATTGCCGTTGGTCAAAAAAGCAGGAAAAAAAGGAGCGGCATTGGCAGCCGTGGCATACTGGTTGGAAAAAACCGGAATATTCCCCGTAGAAGCATTAATCGATGTGGCATCCGCTCATAAATACGCCTCATCGTTACTCGAAGCCATTCAAAGCACCGTAGGAATATCCGTGGAGAAATAACGGGGTTTTTCAAATGGATATTTTTCTTACCTTTGCACGCGCTGAAATACGGTGGATGTAGCTCAGTTGGTTAGAGCGTCGGATTGTGGTTCCGAAGGTCGCCGGTTCGAGCCCGGTCTTCCACCCTGACCTAATACGGAGATAACCATGACTTGTTTGTCGTGGTTTTTTTTGTACAAAAAAATTATCATCAAAACTCCGGATTTACTTGGGGTCTGCTGAAAATCACAAGGG
>CAZQPD010000236.1:0-10363 GCA_964595235.1 uncultured Polaribacter sp. | reverse complement strand
CCGGGAGGTTTCGTATTGGGTTCTAACGTCTTTTACCAGTTTGTACGGATGCAATACATAGTTCCGTATCTGCGATCCCCACTCTATTTTCTTTTTGCCGGCTTCTATGGCATCTCTTTTAGCTTGTTTTTTTTCCAATTCGATTTGATACAGCTGTGATTTGAGCATTTGCAGGGCTTTTTCGCGGTTTTCGAGTTGCGAACGGGTTTCCGAATTGTGAATTTTTATCCCCGTAGGGTGATGGGTAAGTATCACTTTGGTTTCCACCTTATTGACGTGCTGTCCGCCGGCACCGCTGGAACGCGCGAAATCCCAGGAGATATCAGCGGGGTTTACCTCTATTTCGATACTGTCATCTACCAGAGGATAGACATATACCGAAGCAAAACTGGTATGGCGCCTGGCATTACTATCGAAAGGCGAAATACGCACCAAACGGTGCACACCGTTCTCACCTTTCAGATATCCGAAGGCGTAGTCACCGTCTATCTCCACCGTGACGGTCTTAATACCCGCCACATCCCCGGGTTGGTGGTTGAGTTCTTTTATTCCGTAGCCGTGTTTTTCCGCCCACATCAGGTACATCCGGTAGAGCATCTGCGCCCAATCGTTGCTCTCGGTTCCTCCTGCACCGGCAGTTATCTGCAATACGGCACTCATTTCGTCTCCTTCTTCCGACAGCATGTTCCTGAACTCGATGTCTTCGAGGAAATGCAAGGTCTTTTCGAATTGGGCATCCACTTCGCTTTCCGTCGCCTCCCCTTCTTTATAAAAATCATACAACACCTGCAAGTCGTCTCCCATTTCGATAATTTTTTCATAATCTTCCACCCATCTCTTCTTGCTCCTGATTTTTTTCATGAGTTTTTCCGCCCGCTTCGGGTCGTCCCAAAATCCGGGTGCCGATGCGGTTTCTTCGTCATTAGCTATCTCTATACGTTTTTGCCCGATGTCCAGGTACTTTTCGAGTGAGCGGATACGCTGTATGACGTCTTTTATCTGTTCTGCGGTTACCATGCGGCAAATGTAATCAATTCATAAATTCTCCGGTAAGCGGCATTTTCACATTATTCATAGTCAAAATCAGGTAGCCTGCCCGGGGTATAAGGTACGTGACGGGCATCGAGCAGGGTTTCTATTTCAGGTATTTCCCTTTGGGAAATCCTGCGTAAATCAGCTATCATGGGTTCCACTTTTTTTCTAATGATCCGGTAGCCGTCTTTTTGTTTTGAGGTCAATGCGGAAGTGGATTGGTTGTGTACATAGATAATCCTGTTCAAACGCGGAATGACCGCCATGGGTGCGGGTTGTATTTCTTCATAGCTCGCTTTGGGACGTTCACCTTCGAGTTGCCACTGCATTTCGTTCAATTCTTTATAAATATCCGACAGGCGCTCGAATACTTCGGGCGGGACATTTTCCGATACGACTGCCGCTTTCCGCAGGGTTTGTACCCGCTTTTCCAGGTCGTCCCTGAATGCTTTCACACCCAGCACCACCCGGGTAAGTTCGTTCAATTTGTTTTGAAAATGCGCCAGTTCCTTCTCATCGCCGGCGGGCAAGGTGGTATTGTGCAAACGCAGGACTTTGAATGGGGTATCCGGAACGAGTGTGGTCAATTTTCCTCCGGTCAACATTTGCATTTTCACCCGGTAGGTTCCGGGAGTAACACGGATACCGCTTTGCCGGGTTTTGACCGGGTCGAATTTATCCGCTACTGACAAAGGATAATCCCTCGGATAGGTAAGGTCCCAGGCTATCCGGTGAACGCCTTTTACAGCCTTGGCAGGAATTTTCCTTATTTCATTTCCGTCTGCATCACTGACGGTAAAGAGCAAGTACGGAGGTTCTTCTTCCTGTTCGTCGTAGAGTTCTTTGGGCGAGGGTTGGTACAAAGGGGATTTGCCCGCGGATTCTTTTTCTTTTTTGCGCCTGGCTTCTTTCCGGGTTTCAGGCACTTCCGGCAGGTAATAGGTAAAGACGGCTCCGTAGGGCGGATTTTCCGCTACAAAAGGCATGGAGCCGAAACCGTATCCACCCCGGGTTTTAGGGGTATATACCCACGTCCGGCGGATGGGGAAAATACGTGCTTTGCTGTCTTTTGTACCGTTCCATTCCCTCAACGGGGAATAATCATCGAGAATATAAAACCCCCGTCCGAAAGTAGCCGCCACCAGGTCGCCTTCTCTCTTTTGAATCACTAAATCCCTTACCGATACGGTAGGCATTCCGTTTTTCAATGCATACCATTGTTTTCCACCGTCCAGGGTAAAATACACTCCGTGTTCGGTGCCTGCGAACAGCAGGTCCGGATTGATGAAATCTTGTTCGATGGTATGCACCGTACCGTCCTGCGGCAAATTACCGGCTATGGACTTCCACGTTTTCCCCTTGTCGGTGCTTTTGAGCAAATAAGGGGTGAAATCATCCCTTTTCCGGTTGTCAAATGCGGCATAGACGACATTTGGGTCGAATTTGGAAGGCAAAATATCACTCACGTAGGTATATTCCGGTACGCCTTTGAAATGCGTAATTTTCCGCCAGTTGACACCGGCATCTTCCGTGACTTGTATCACCCCGTCATCGGTACCAACGTACAACAAATCCTCTTGCACGGGTGATTCCGCCAGGGAGACCGCCATACCGAAAAGCGATGTGGAAACGTTTTTCTCTACGGCATCCACACTCCAATACCTGCCCATCACGGGCCATTTATCGCGGGGTAAACGGCGGGTAATGTCCCCGCTGATTACTTTCCACGATTGCCCGCGGTCGTCAGAACGGAAAACCTTGTTGGCAGCGATATAGAGGCGTTTGGAGTTATGCGGGCTTAAGATAAACGGGGTATTCCAGTTCCATTTGTATGTATCTTCCCCTTCGAGCGGCAGGGGTTTGATAGCAATCCGTTCTCCGCTTTTCCGGTCGTACCGGAACAGGTTTCCGTATTGGTATTCGGAATAGACGATGTCCGGATTATCCGGGTCTATCGCTTGCCAATATCCGTCTCCACCGAGTGTTACGGTCCATTCGCAGCGGGAAATACCGTCAGAATAAATGGTACGTGAGGGTCCGCCGAACGAGCTGTTGTCCTGGGTTCCGCCATAAATGTTATAAAACGGCTCGTCATTATCCACATTTACCCGGTAAAATTGGGTAACCGGCAAATTGGTTTTGTGGATGTAATGGGCGCCTCCGTCGAAAGTTTCATAGACGCCTCCGTCTCCTCCTATCATGAAGTGCCGGGTATCACCGGGGTCTATCCAGAAGGCGTGGTCGTCCACATGCCGTTTGTTCTGCCCGATGGGCTTCCATGTCTTGCCACCGTCATTGGTTACTTTGCTCACCGTTTCCATAGAATAAACCGTATGGACATCGTGCGGGTCGCAGTATATTTCCGTATAATATTGTCCACTGGTATGGTAATCACTCATTTTCTCCCATGACTCTCCACGGTCGGTGGAACGGAAAAAACCGCTTTTGCCCATGGCCGCCTCCACGATGGCGTAGAGGTAATTGTGGTCAACGGGAGAAATGGCTAACCCGATACCTCCTTTGTCTGTTCCGGGGAGCCCGTTGGTAAGTTTACGCCAGGTATTTCCCGCATCGGTGGATTTCCATACCGCACTTTCGGGACCGCCTCCTATACGAATGTGGACATGGCGCCGGCGTTGTTCGGAAGTAGCATACATGATGTCGGGATTTACCGGGTCTATCAGTACGGAGTTCACGCCGGTATTTTCGCTCACGTACAAGACTCTTTCCCAGGTCTTTCCCCCGTCTTTGGTGCGGTACAAGCCCCTGTCGCCCCCCGGCCCCCACACACTGCCTTCGGCAGCGACAAACACGATGTCCGTATTGCGCGGGTCGATAGCTATCATTCCTATCTGCCTGGAATCTTTAAGCCCCATGTTTTTCCACGATTTACCGCCGTCCACGGATTTATACACACCATCGCCGTAACTGACCGAACGCTGGTGGTTGTTCTCGCCGGTTCCCGCCCATATCACATTGGGGTTGGACGGATCCATCGCAAGGCATCCAATGGAGTAACTTCCGTACTTGTCGAATACCGGGGTGAAAGTGGTTCCGTTATTTTGTGTTTTCCATATATGCCCTCCGGCAAATGACACATAGTACTCACTGTGGTTCTGCGGGTTAACCGCAAAATCCGAAACCCTTCCGGAAGTAAATGCCGGTCCGATACCGCGCCATTTCAACTGTGCAACGGGTGGAACATTACCATCCTTGTTTTTATCATTTTCCTGGGCGGAAAGAAATAAATACAACAAAGAGAAAACGGAAAGTAAAATCTTCGATTTCATCATTTTATTTTTTAGTGTTCGAGAGTTTTCGGCAGCCCCTGAATATTTTTTTTGAACGAAATATTTTTCCGACATTAACCGCCGGAATTGTCCCACATATACGGGTAAGGAAGCCGTATAATTACTCGCCGGTTTGAAAATCTTGTTCTTCCCCCACTGCGGCTTCACGCACATTCAGTACTTCACCGGTATTGGCATTTGTTACAAAAGCGACGAGGCTCAAATGTTCGTTACTTTCCACACTCGAAGGAATTTGAGCGGTAAATCCGTACGAATAGATATTTCCTGCATAAGCCAACTCTCCGGGAATGGGGTCTCCCAAAACGGGAGTAAAGACAGCACGCAGTACATCATTATGAACGAAATCCTGCAAAGGATTCTCATACCCTTCGCTGAAATAGCCCTGGGTGTAATTGGTCTGATCATAAACAAGACCACTCTCCAACAGATAGACCACCACATTCAACGGAACGGAAGGATCCGAAGCAAAATTCACACGAACATTCACATCTATTTCATCATCTGCAAATTGTGATGAAAGGGCAATTCCAAAAGGTGAAAAACCCGTATGAGCCAATACCTCATCCACATGTTCCGGCTCGGGAGCCGTCCATACGTGAATCCTGTCTATCCGCCCTTGCGGCAACCCATAGACCCCGAAGGTTTCCCCCAATTCGGTACTCCCGTCGAACACAAAAGGGTCCGGCTCCGAGGAGGAATTCTGGTGTACGGCTACCGCCACTACGTTCCCGGACGCTTCCTTTGCCAGTAGTATCGCATACGCCACCCGCGGACACCAGCCACACCAAGTACCGGTATAATCTTCCACGAGGACGTTTTTCGTAAAACCGTTGCCCGTTGTGACCGTGACCGGATCGCTTTCTATGCCTTGATATGTTGCCGTTACGATGTATTCCGCCGGTTCATCGGAAGTGGTAAAAGTGTTTCCCTCTATCGCATTCCCGTCAACCTTGATTGTGGATTCGCCAGTAACGTCGGTACCATTGTCCGCCATTACTTGGAATACGAAAGTACTACCGGCAAACAATTCGGAAGGCTGCCCCGGATGCCTGAGCTCGATGGATGTAATCCGGGTAATATCTTCATTGTTGCAGGCTGAAATAAACACGATCAGCAACCCGGCAAAAACATGGGTTATCACTTTATAAAATTTCATCGTTTGTGGCATGTATTTTGTTAAATATTGAATATATTCCGTGCAAATATAGTTTAATTCCCTACATTTGTCCGGCTTTGATATGAATATTATGTTGTTAAACCTGTTAAAATTATAATCATGAGTAAGAAACTCGTTTTTTTCCTTCTTTCATTCGCCTCCACCTTGTTGCTCACCGCACAGAACACCATTCCCGACATCACACTGACCGACTTGAACGGGAAAAAAGTATCCCTCAAAGAGCTTACAAAAGACAAAGTGGTCGTGATAGACTTTTGGGCTACTTGGTGTGTACCTTGTATCAACGAGCTGGATGCGATAGCCGAAGAATACGAAGATTTGCAGGATGAGTTCGGATTTGAGCTTATCGCCGTATCGGTGGACAACGCCCGCTCGAAATCACGGGTCAAACCTTTGGTAAACGGCAAAGATTGGGAGTACCAAATCCTGCTCGATACCAATCAAGAACTCAAAAGAGCTCTTAATATCGCTTCCGTACCCTATATGATTATCGTAAAGAACGGCAAGATCGTTTGGACACATTCGGGATACACCCCCGGTTCGGAATCGAAACTCTATGAGACATTTAAGAAATTCAAAGAATAAATTTTCCGGCGTTTTGACAAAGTCAAAACGCCGGATTAATTTTCTTCCACACAACTAACCGCCAAGGACATTATGAATAAATATTATTCCATTCTTTTCATTTCCGTTTTTTTCTTGCAAGTTCTGCAGGCCCAAGAGGAACAATTAAACATCGGATTCGAATCCAATGCCCAATATTATGTAGATGATGAAGTAACAGGCGACTTCGATGAAAACGACCCTTTCCGCTCCAATAACTATTTGAAAGTGGAATACGGATACAAAAAATTTACCGCAGGTATTCAAATAGAAGGCTATACCCCTCAACGGCTCTTGAGTTACTCCCCCTCTTATGATGATCCGGTAAACATAGCCACCTACCACCTGGCATATCAAAACGGTAAATGGCTCGTTGATGCGGGTTATTTCTACGAACAGTTCGGCAGCGGACTGGTACTCCGCGCATGGGAAGACCGCCAGCTGGGCATCAACAATGCCTTACGGGGATTAAAGATAAAACATACTTTTTCCGATAGGCTTTCCCTCACCGCATTATGGGGGCAACAACGCCAGGGTTTTAAGGTGTCGGACGGAAGTATCTTCGGGCTGAACGGATATTGGGATTTGTCTAAGGGTGACCACTCTTTGCAATTGGAATTGAGCTACGCCGGACGCTATGACGAATTGCCGGATGACGGCAACGGGCTTTCCCCGCTCACTCATAATTCGGGATTGTCGGTGCAATACGCCAAAGGCGGCTTTTATACCAACATCGAAGGAGTGGTCAAAAGCAAAGATGCCCTGGTAGAAGACGGAAACATACTGACGGACAAAACTTTCTACGGTAACGCCCTGCAAATAGAAACCGGCTACTCACGCAAAGGCTTCGGGATGAACATCAACCTGCGCCGCATGGAAAACATGAATTTCTACACCGACCGGTATGCAACGGGTAACACTTATAACGAGTTAATAGTAAATTATCTGCCGGCTCTTACAAAAATACACGATTACCTGCTGTCAAACATATACGTATATCAAGCACAACCCGCCATCAGTTTTTACCCCTTGCAAAAAGCCGGGGAAATAGGCGGTCAAATAGACCTGTATTACAAAATAAAAAAAGGAACCCCCCTGGGAGGGAAATACGGAACCAAAATAGCTGCGAATTTCTCGAATTGGTATGGACTGAAAGCCGATTATATCCCCGAATTCAGGAGAATCCATGTATATGCCTTGGGAGCGGGAGAAGAATATTTCCGCGATGCAAACATTGAAATAAGAAAAAAAATCGACAAAAAAACCCATTTGACACTCACCTATATCGACAGCTATTACAACAAGACCTACATAGAGGAACGCGAAGGAAACATTCACGCACGTACAGCCATCGCAGATGTTACCTATAAATTCGGGAAATCACAATCCATACGGGCTGACCTCCAACACCTGTGGACACGCCAGGATATGAAAAACTGGGCGGCGGGCACCCTGGAATACAATGCCGGCATTCATTGGTCTTTCTTCATCAACGATATGTACAACTACGGCAATGATGAGCCTTCGCACCGTAATCATTATTACAATATTGGGGGCAGCTATACCCGGGGAACCGGCAGATATGCCGTCAGCTACGGACGTACCCGCGGGGGCTTGCTCTGTGTAGGAGGAGTATGCCGCGAAGTCCCTGCCGCTACCGGGCTGACATTGAACATTTCAAAATCATTTTGATACCACACCTATAATTTTAACACCTGTCTCTATCTGTTTTTCACAGAGATAACACAGACTTTGTTATATTTGTAGCAAAGAAAAACACAAGCCATTATGAAACAATTAATTACTCTTATTGCAATCCTTGCTTTATCCCCGCTAACCGCACAAATAAGCCTGTACATAAACGGTGAAGAAGCCGTGGACGGGCAGCAATTTATCTTCCACGAAACCGGCGATAATGCCGGAATCGAATTCTATGTAACCAACATGGGAGATAACGAAACCTGGACGAATGTAAAAGTTATGGAAATCAACAACAACACCTCACCGCCAACCAATGGGAACGAAGGGGTCGGCAATGTACAATTCTGTTGGGGAATATGCTATCTGCAAATCATTCTCGGCAATACTTACCCCTCCTCTCCCGAACATTTGGATCCGGGGGCGAGTACTGCACCTGAAGGAAATCATTTTATAAATTATTACGAGGGAGACGACCCCCAAGAACCCGTCTCTTATGTGTTTGAATTCCGTGAAACGGATGCCTCGGGAAACGTTACCGGTAATACCATCACGATTACTTATATATACGAACCGAATACTGCCGTTACGGAAGTTCCCGCTTTCGAAGCGGACCTATACCCCAATCCCGCCACACACAGCCTGCATATACGAACAGGTCAACATATCCTTGCCGAAGTACTGGACCATACGGGCAGAACCGTATTGCCCGCTACCGGGATAAACGAGGATGACAGACTCGATCTGGAAGGGCTCACATCCGGTATATACTACGTCCGCATGACGGATGATAACGGTAATACCGTAGTAAAAGCATTCATCAAACAATAATAATTTCCAAACAATACCTATCATGAAAAAATCATTACTTTTTTTGTTATTGACCTGTTCTACTCTACTACTATTCTCTCAACAAGTAGCCAAAAACTATGTAGTAGTGGAAATCGGAACAGGAACCTGGTGCACCTTTTGCCCAGGCGCTGCTATGGGAGCGGATGATTTGGTAGCTAACGGGCACCAAGTGGCTATTATCGAAAACCACGGGGGTGACAGTTATGCCAACCCCTCGTCCAACGCCCGTAACAATTACAATAATGTGGAGGGTTTTCCCACCGCACATTTCAACGGGTTGAATCCTTATGTCGGCGGAAGCCATACTCAAAGTATGTACGACAATTACCTGCCGAGGTATAACGATGCCATCGCTGTCATGTCTGATTTTACCATGGACTTGTCCTATACTCATGCAGGCTTGGATTATACCGCTACCATATCAGTGGATGAAGTAGGCGATTATAGCGGGGAAAACCTCGTGGTACAGCTCGCCTGGACAGAGTCGCATATCGCCGAAGAATGGCAAGGAATGGATGAACTGAATTTCGTCAACCGCGGAATGTTCCCCAGTGCTTCGGGAACGCCTTACACCGGTGGAAGCCAAACCTTCGAAATCAGCTTTACTGCCGAGCCTTCCTGGAATATATTCAAATCCGAACTGGTAGCATTTGTCCAAGACAATACAACCAAGGAAATCCTGCAAGCACAAAAAATCTCTTTGGCGCAAACCGTCGGAACAAACAATATTGCCGCCTTGGAACTATTAGAAACCGACCCGTGCGAAAACCCCATATCACCTTCATTTACCGTTCGAAATATGGGAAGTGCTTCTATCACATCCATGGTAATCGACTATTCGGTAAACGACGGTAGCGATACCGGCACTTATAATTGGTCCGGAAATTTAGAACCTGAAGAGTCACAAGTAATCGTCATGGACCCCATTTCGTTTACAGAACAGAACGAAAACAACATTTCCATCGAAATCACACAAGTAAACGGAACTGCCGACGATGACAATATCGACAATACCATTCCCCCTACCGTCTTTTCGAGATTGGCTACTACCACCACCGTACAAATATCCATTCTCACCGATGATTACGGAAGTGAAACTTCATGGGTTTTCGAAGATGAAAACGGAAACAACATTGCCTCCGGCGGCAGTTATTCCAACAATACCCTATATACTTCTTACGCCGATGTGGAACCCGGCCAGTGTTATACTTTCACAATTTTTGACTCTTACGGAGACGGCATTTGTTGTAGCTATGGTGAAGGTTATTACCAAATCACAAGCAACGGGGTCGTATTGGCCGAAGGCGGACAATTCGGCAGTGAGGAAAGTAAAAATATCAAAACAGCCGAACAACTTACCACCGGAACAGCTGAAAGCATTTTCGATGAAATTTCGATATACCCCAACCCCGCCCAAGGGCAACTCCATATCGACAATGCCGGGGATATGAACCTCCGGGTGTACGATATGACCGGACATACGGTTTTGAGTAAAAACAGCTTAACCAATTCCGAAGTTATCAATACGGAACCATTGGTCCCGGGTACGTATATTGTCCAATTGGACAACGGAGTGACTGTCCACACGACCCAACTTATCGTAAAATAACCATTAATCTAATTTAAAATATAACACCCAATGATATCAAATGCTGTAAATAAAGTCCTCTCAATTATTATTTCCTTACTT
>CAZQPD010000235.1:0-7133 GCA_964595235.1 uncultured Polaribacter sp. | reverse complement strand
TTTCGGAGTAATTTTACCGATGAGGATATCGCCCGGTTTTACTTCCACACCGATACGGATCATTCCGTTTTCGTCGAGGTCTTTGGTCGCTTCTTCGCTGACGTTGGGGATATCGTTGGTCAGTTCTTCGGAGCCCAATTTAGTATCCCTGACATTGAGGGCGTATTCGTCAATATGGATAGATGTGAACCAGTCTTCGCGTACTACCTTCTCGGATATGACGATGGCATCTTCGAAGTTATATCCTTTCCACGGCATAAATGCGACCATCAGGTTTCTTCCAAGTGCCAGTTCACCGTCTTTGGTAGCATAACCTTCGCAGAGGACTTGTCCTTTTACCACTTTATCTCCTTTGCGGACGATAGGTTTGAGGTTGATGATAGTGCTTTGGTTGGTTTTGCGGAATTTGACCAGTTCGTATGTCACTTCATCGGGGTCGAAACTGACGAGTCTTTGTTCTTCGGTACGGTTGTACCGTATGGTTATTTTATTGGCATCGACATAAATGACTTCACCGTCACCTTCGGCATTGATAAGAATACGGGAGTCTTTTGCCACCCTGCGTTCGAGTCCGGTACCTACAATAGGGGTTTCCGGCTGCATCAGCGGTACGGCTTGCCGCATCATGTTCGACCCCATGAGTGCCCTGTTGGCGTCATTGTGTTCCAGGAAGGGTATCAACGAGGCTGAAATGGATGCGATTTGGTTGGGTGAGACGTCCATATAATCCACTTTGGTAGAAGGTATTTCCGGGAAATCCCCGCCGCGGCGCACGATTACTTTGTCTTGGACCAATTTGTTGTTTTTATCTAATTCCAAATTGGATTGTGCTATATATTTTCCTTCTTCTTCTTCGGCACTGAGATAAACGGGTTCGCCTTCTACATCCACAACGCCGTCTGTTACTTTACGGTAGGGGGTCTCGATGAATCCCAAATTGTTTACTTTGGCATATACGGATAGCGAGGATATCAATCCGATATTGGGACCTTCGGGGGTTTCGATGGGGCAAAGCCTTCCGTAATGAGTGAAGTGTACGTCCCTTACTTCGAAACCGGCTCTTTCTCTGGAGAGTCCACCGGGACCGAGTGCCGACAGGCGTCGCTTGTGCGTCAGTTCAGCCAGCGGATTGGTTTGGTCCATGAATTGTGACAGCTGGTTGGTTCCGAAGAAAGAATTGATGACCGAAGATAATGTTTTGGCATTTATCAAGTCGATGGGTGTGAACACTTCGTTGTCCCGGACGTTCATTCGTTCCCTGATGGTACGTGCCATTCGTGACAGTCCCACGCCGAATTGGTTGGCGAGTTGTTCGCCTACGGTACGGACGCGTCTGTTCGAGAGGTGGTCGATATCATCGACTTCGGCTTTTGAGTTTATCAGTTCTATCAGATATTTGATGATAGTGGTGATATCTTCACGAGTCAGGACTTGTTGGTCGATATCGATATTCAATCCGAGCTTTTTGTTCATTCTGAACCGTCCTACTTCGCCGAGTTTGTAGCGTTGTTCGGAGAAGAACAATTTGTCGATAATGCTTTTTGCCGTTTCGTAGTCGGGTGGTTCGGAGCTACGGAGCTGGCGGTAGATATATTCGACGGCTTCCACTTCGGAGTTGGTCGGGTCTTTTTGTAAGGTATTGTGTATGATGGCGTAGTCTGCGCCTTTGCTGTCTTCTTTGTGTAGCAGGATGGTTTTCACTCCTGCTTCGAGTATGGGTTCGATATGTTGTTTTTCGAGTACGACATCGCGGTCTATAACGATTTCGTTCCTTTCGATGGAGACTACTTCGGAGGTATCTTCATCGACGAAGTCTTCGAACCATGTTTTGAGGATACGTGCGGCGGTACGACGTCCGAGTACCCGTTTCAAACCTGCTTTGGAAACTTTAATTTCTTCGGCCAGGTCGAAAATTTCGAGAATGTCTTTATCTCTTTCATAACCGATAGCACGGAGGAGCGTGGTGACCGGAAGTTTCTTTTTCCGGTCGATATAGGCGTACATCACCTGGTGGATATCGGTAGAGAATTCTATCCAGGATCCTTTGAAAGGTATGACCCGTGCGGAATAGAGTTTGGTTCCATTAGCGTGAAAAGATTGTCCGAAGAATACTCCCGGAGAGCGGTGCAATTGGGATACGATGACCCTTTCGGCGCCATTGATGATAAATGACCCGCTTTCCGTCATATAAGGTATGGCGCCGAGATATACGTCTTGAACGACAGTTTCGAAGTCTTCGTGTTCTTCGTCGGTGCAATAGAGTTTGAGGCGGGCTTTCAGCGGCACGCTATAAGTCAATCCTCTTTCTATACATTCCCTGACGGTATATCGGGGAGGGTCGATAAAATAATCGAGAAATTCGAGTACGAATTGGTTCCGGGTATCTGTAATGGGAAAAATTTCCATGAAGGTTTTGTAGAGTCCTTCGTTGTTGCGTTCTTCGGCTTTGGTTTGAAGCTGAAAGAAGTCCTGGAACGATTTGATTTGAATATCCAGAAAATCAGGATAATCCGCAGTATGCTTTGCGGTAGCGAAGCTAATTCTTTCGTTTACTTTTGTAGTTGCCAATGGACTGATGTTTTTAGGTTGGAATGAAAAGAACGGATAAAAACGCAAAAACGGTTTAGGTCATTTCGCCGCGAGGGCAAAAGACCTAAACCTGTGAACCATAGTATTTTGCGAGATACTATGGTATTCATGTGGCGGGTTATTGGATTTCGACTTCCGCACCGGCTTCTTCCAAAGAGTTTTTCAAGCCTTCGGCTTCGTCTTTGGAAACGCCTTTTTTGATAGCGGAAGGAGCGCTATCCACAACCTCTTTGGCTTCTTTGAGTCCGAGGCCTGTAAGCTCTTTTACGAGTTTTACCACTTTGAGTTTTGAGGCTCCGGCGGCTTTGAGAATGACGTCGAATTCGGTCTTTTCTTCAGCGGCGGCTTCGGCGCCTCCTGCTGCTGCCGGACCGGCTACTACTGCTGCTGCAGCGGGTTCGATGCCATATTCTTCTTTGAGGATATCAGCCAATTCCTTTACTTCTTTGACGGTAAGGTTTACCAACTTTTCTGCAAAATCTTTTAAATCTGCCATTTTGATAATCGTTTTTAATTAGTTATTTGTTTAAAATTAGTGTTAATGTTATTCTCTTTCGGAGAGTGTTTTTAAGATGCCCGACAATTTTCCACCGCCCGACTCGAGGGCTGAGATGACGTTCATCACAGGAGCTTGTAACAATGCCATAACATCTGCGATGAGTTCTTCTCTCGATTTCAGGTTCACCAATACATCCAACTGTTCGGCTCCTATGTAGATGGCTTCTTCGATGAAAGCTCCTTTGAGTTCGGGTTTTTCCAAATTGGTTTTTTTCCGGAAATTCTTGATGACTTTTGCGGGGGCGTTTCCGGTCTCGGAAATCATCAGTGAAGTATTGCCTTTCAGCACATCTTTGAGTTCTCCGAAGTCTTTGTCCACTTGTTCCATCGCTTTGAAAAGCAATGTGTTTTTCACTACGGACAATTTGACATTTTGCTTGAAGCATGCCCGGCGCAGGTCGGAAGTATCCGCTGCGTTCAGTCCGGATATGTCTGCCAGATAAATTACATTATTATCAGTAAGCAGTTGTGTCAAATTCTCTATTACTTGGGCTTTTTGTTCTCTGGTCATACATCGAAAATTTAATTGATTGACTTAATATCAACTGCAATACCGGGGCTCATGGTACTGGCCATATAGACGCTTTTCATATAATCACCTTTAGCGGTTGCCGGCTTGAGTTTGATGATGGTTTGTAATAGTTCTTTGGCGTTTTCTGCTATTTTTTCCGCTTCGAAAGACACCTTTCCTATCCCGGCGTGGATAATTCCGGCTTTGTCCACCCTGAAATCGATTTTTCCCGCCTTAATTTCTTTGACGGCTTGACCGATGTTCATGGTTACGGTACCGGTTTTGGGGTTGGGCATAAGCCCACGTGGACCGAGGATACGTCCCAATGGTCCTATTTTCCCCATTACACTGGGCATGGTAATGATTACATCCACATCCGTCCATCCACCTTTGATTTTGGTGAGATATTCGTCCAATCCGACATAGTCTGCACCGGCGGCTTTGGCTTCTTCTTCCTTATCGGGAGTAACCAATGCCAATACGCGTACTTCTTTGCCGGTTCCATGAGGCAATGACACTACCCCTCTTATCATTTGGTCCGCCTTACGCGGATCTACCGATAGACGCACTGCCAGATCCACCGTAGCATCGAAATTCACAGAAGTGATTTCTTTGATGGTACGTGCGGCTTCGAGCAGGGAGTATTTCCGGTTTTTATCGATTTTGGATAGTGCTTCCTTCTGTTTCTTAGTTAGCTTTGCCATTGTATTTGATAGGTTTATTAATAAGTTACGAGGGTGCTTCGCCTCCTTTCACACGGATACCCATAGAGCGGGCAGTACCTGCTATCATCTTCATGGCTGACTCGACTGTAAAGGCATTCAGGTCGGCCATTTTGGATTCGGCAATTGTGCGAATTTGATCCCAAGTCACGGTAGCTACTCTGACCTTGTTGGGCTCACCGGAGCCTTTCTTTACCTTAGCGGCTTCGAGCAACTGTACGGCAGCCGGGGGTGTTTTTACGACGAAATCGAAAGATTTGTCTTTGTAAACATTGATGACTACCGGCAATAGTTGCCCTGCCTTATCCTGGGTTCGTGCATTGAATTGCTTGCAGAACTCCATGATGTTCACACCGGCTGCACCCAGAGCGGGTCCTACCGGCGGTGAAGGATTGGCGGCTCCTCCCCGTACTTGTAATTTGACAACTTTTGATAAATCTTTTGCCATAATTATTGTTTTAACTTGTCATTTTCAGGTGCGGTTCGAATTGGGAAGCATAACCATACACCTTGAATATATTTATAGTTGCGTAACAGTCTTTTTTTATGTTATTTTTTCCACTTGCATATAGCTGAGTTCCAAGGGCGTTTTCCGTCCGAAAATCTTCACCATTACTTCCAGTTTTCTCTTTTCTTCGAAAATTTTCTCGATAGTACCTTCGAATCCGTTGAACGCTCCATCGATTACTTTTACGGTTTGTCCGATAGTAAAAGGAATGATGACGTTTTCGCTAGCCACGGATAATTCGTCAACTTTGCCCAACAACCGGTTTACTTCGTGTTTTCTCAAAGGTACGGGTTCTCCGCCTTTTTCCTCTCCGAGCATTCCTATTACACCCGGTATGGATTTGATGATATGAGGTATCTCTCCGCTCAAATTGGCTTCGATTATGACATATCCGGGGTAGAAAACCCTTTCCTTATGGTATTTTTTTCCATTTCGTATTTGAACTACCTTTTCGGTAGGTACGAGAACTGTGCTTATATAATCCTGAAGCCCGAGTCTGTTCACCTCGTTTTCAAGATAAGTTTTGACTTTTTTCTCTTGCCCGCCGATGGCTTTTATTATGTACCACTTCTTATCCAAAACCTGTCGTAATTAGCTGAATAGATTAAAAACACCTTGAAGAAAAGTTTGAAATAACTTATCGGCAAGAAATATCAATATGGCGAATATCAGGGTAAAAGCGGCAACTACGGCAGTGGATTTTTGAGCTTCTTCCCATGATATCCAAGTCATGTTCTGTGTGAGTTCCTTGAAGGAATCTTTTACGTATTGGATGAATTTTTTCATTTTCTTTCGTTTTGCCGGTATGATTATTCTTTTCTTTAGAAGTGTTTTGTAAAATGGCACGGGTGGAGAGGCTCGAACTCCCGACACCTGGTTTTGGAGACCAGTGCTCTACCAACTGAGCTACACCCGTTCGATGCCTTTGTTTTCACAACACAAGGCGCTTCCGCCGAAAATGGAGGAAGCACCCCGGGTTAGATTGTTGTGCCAGACGCCGGATCTAGTCGAGCAGCTCGGTTACTTGACCTGCTCCTACGGTCCTTCCTCCTTCACGGATAGCGAATCGCAATCCAACGTTCAACGCAATGGGTTGGATCAATTCCACTTCGATAGAGAGGTTGTCACCAGGCATAACCATTTCCACTCCTTCCGGTAATTTGATGGTACCGGTAACGTCAGTAGTACGTACGTAGAACTGCGGACGGTAGTTATTGTGGAACGGTGTATGGCGTCCTCCTTCTTCTTTTTTCAGGATATATACCTCGGCTTTGAAGTGTGCATGAGGCTTGATGGAGCCAGGCTTACAAAGTACCATACCCCTACGGATTTCGGATTTTTCGATACCGCGGAGCAAGAGACCTACGTTGTCACCGGCTTCTCCTCTATCCAATATTTTACGGAACATTTCCACACCGGTAATGGTGGAGGTGAGTTTTTCAGCACCCATACCGATAATTTCTACGGGATCTCCGGTTTTTGCCACACCGGATTCAATCCTACCGGTAGCCACGGTACCACGTCCTGTAATGGTAAAGACGTCTTCGATAGGCATGAGGAAGTCTTTGTCGATATCACGGGGGGGCAGTTCTATCCATGTATCAACTGCTTCCATGAGTTCTACTATTTTTTCTTCCCATTGGGGCTCTCCGTTCAAAGCTCCCAACGCGGAACCTGCAATAACGGGTGTATTGTCTCCGTCGTATTCGTAGAAAGAGAGGAGTTCACGCACTTCCATTTCTACGAGTTCGAGCAATTCTTCATCATCTACCAAGTCCACTTTGTTGAGGAATACTACCATACGGGGAATTCCTACTTGGCGTCCGAGCAGGATGTGCTCACGGGTTTGAGGCATGGGACCGTCGGTAGCCGCTACCACGAGAATAGCTCCGTCCATTTGGGCGGCACCCGTTACCATGTTTTTTACATAATCGGCGTGACCGGGACAGTCCACATGGGCATAGTGCCGGTTAGCCGTTTGATATTCGACGTGTGCGGTATTGATAGTAATCCCTCTTTCTTTTTCTTCGGGAGCATTATCAATTTGATCAAAATCCATTACTTCAGACAAGCCTTGTTTAGCCAAAACTTTAGTAATGGCGGCAGTCAATGTGGTCTTACCGTGGTCAACGTGTCCAATAGTACCTATATTCAGGTGCGGTTTGGAACGATCAAAGGTTTCTTTAGCCATAATTTTAGATTTACTTGTTTATATTAGTGTTTTGTTTTCGTTCATCTTTTTTTC
>CAZQPD010000234.1:0-4193 GCA_964595235.1 uncultured Polaribacter sp. | reverse complement strand
TGTTTTCGTTCTACGGAAGCACTTTGATTCAAAAAATATCGGAAAAGTGAAAAAAACAAAAATTGTAGCCACATTAGGTCCCGCATGTTCCGGCAAAGATACCCTCCGGGAAATGATACGCGAGGGGGTCAATGTATTCCGTATCAACTTCTCGCATGCCGGTTATGACACCATAGAAACTTGGCTGTCGCATATCAGAGAACTGAACGCCGAGCTCAACGAACATATCGCCGTCATGGGCGACTTGCAAGGTCCCAAGCTACGCTTGGGAAAAGTACAAAAGAAAACCGTGGTAAAAGAAGGCGACCTGTTCGTCTTTACCACCCGCCCGTGTCCCGGTCACAGTCAATGCGCACATGTCACTTATTCCGGTTTTGCCGAAGATGTAAAACCGGGAGAGCGCATCCTGGTAGATGACGGCAAATTGCTCTTTGAAATTTTGGAAACCGACCACGTGTCGGAAGTGACCACCCGTGTCATCAGAGGGGGAAAACTGAAATCCAAAAAAGGCGTCAATCTGCCCGATACGGATATTTCCCAACCTGCATTGACCGCCAAAGACAAGGAAGATGCGGCATTCGCCATTCGCCACGAGTTCGATTGGATTGCACTCTCATTCGTCAGAACCCCACGGGATGTAAAGGAACTCCGGGAGTTCATAGACAGCAAGAGCCCGTACAAAATACCCATCCTCGCCAAGATAGAAAAACCCGAAGCCCTCGAACATATCGATTCCATTATAGAAGCGGCGGACGGGATTCTCGTAGCACGCGGCGACCTCGGCGTCGAAATCCCCTTACATATGGTACCCGTGACACAAAAAGAGCTGGTACGGAAAGCCAAAGCCATGCACAAACCCGTCATTATCGCCACACAAATGATGGATTCGATGATAGAAAATCCCATACCTACCCGTGCCGAGGTCAACGATGTGGCAAACTCCATCATGGACGGCACCGATGCAGTCATGCTATCGGGTGAAACTTCCATCGGAGCCTATCCGGTAGAGGTGGTAAAACGTATGTGCGATATCATCCGGGTGACCGAGGATTCCCCGCTTATCAACTTACCCCATTCGAGCCTCGATTTGACCGACGACCGTTACATTTCCCGGAAAATCTGTTACCACGCCGTAGAAGTGGCTAATGATATCAATGCCAAGGTCATTTCCACCTTGACCCATACCGGATTTACCGCTTTCGAAATCTCTGCCGGCAGACCCTCCGCCGTGGTGTTGGCATTTACGGCAAACCGGCGTATTTTGAGTATGCTAAATCTACTGTGGGGGACCCGCGCTTATTATTACGACAAACTCCATTCTACCGATGAAACCATAGTGGATATCAATAAGATAGCACGGGAAAAAGGATTGTTAAACAAAGGTGATTATGTCATCAACCTGACTTCCATGCCCCTGAAAGAACTCGGAAAAGTCAATACCATGCGTATCACTGAAATTAAATAATTTAATTGTGAAAATCATCTCATACAATGTCAACGGCATCCGTGCCGCTATGAAAAAAGGACTCGTACAATGGCTCGAAACGGCTTCGCCCGACCTTATTGCCTTTCAGGAAATAAAAGCCCATGAAGACCAAATAGACCGGAACGTCTTTACATTCGCCGGATATCCGTACCAATACTGGTTTCCCGCACAGCGCAAAGGATACAGCGGGGTGGCGGTGCTATCGAAAAAAGAACCCAAAGAAGTGACTTACGGCACCGGTATAGATTATATGGATGCGGAAGGGCGCAACTTGCGGGTGGATTTTGACGATTTCTCCCTGATGAGTTTATACTTGCCGTCGGGGACCAATGACGACCGTTTGGCTTTCAAACTGAAATATATGGACGATTTTCTGGAATACGTAACGGAATTGAAAAAAAAATATCCCAAATTGCTTATCAGCGGTGACTTCAATATCTGTCATAAACCTATCGATATCCACGACCCCGTAAGGCTCAAAAACGTATCGGGGTTTTTGCCCGTGGAACGCGAATGGCTGACGCGCTTCATCGAATCCGGATTCGTCGATACCTTCCGGATGTTCGACCCGCGTCCGGAACAATATTCCTGGTGGAGTTACCGCGCAGGCGCACGGGAGAGAAACAAAGGTTGGCGGTTGGATTACCACATGGCAAGCGAAAACCTCCGTCCTTATGTGACTCGTGCAGCCATCCTGTCACAGGCAAGACATTCCGATCATTGTCCCGTATTGGTAGAATTGGATTTCTGACCGCTTTTTCGTTCCTTTGCTATCGCAAAATAATATGTCAGGCATGCTTTTTGTAAATTTTTCCGGTATGAAACCACTCCGATTAATTATCTTAATCTTACTCTTCCCCACGGGTCTTTCGCTTGTGGCTCAAAATGAAGAAGAGGAAGCCCCCGGTGCGGAAATATCATATGATAAGGAAGCCCTGCGGCGGGAACAAGATACCCTCGACTTTACATCCGCTTTTATCAATGCCGTCAAAGAGCGCAGCATCGAGAACTACGACAAAGCCCTCGAATACCTGGCGCAATGCGAAAAAATTTTCCCCGCCAATACCGCCATGTTGTATCAAACCGCCGAGAACTACCTGTCGCTCAACCAACCTGTCGAAGCACAAAATTATTGCGAAAGGGCATTGGAAAACGAACCGGATAATTTTTGGATACTGGATTTGTCCGCGCGCATTTGTGAGAAAGTCCACGATGGAGATTGCGCCATAGAAATCAGAAAGAAATTATACGGACGGAAACCGGAAGAAGCCGGAAAACTGTTGCGGTTGTATTATATTTATAAGCATCCGGCAGAAGGCAGAAAACTACTCGAAGAGACGAAAAAAAACGGCATTTATGTGTCCAATCTGTCTTTCTATGAAAAGAAGTTTTCTCCTTCCCCGTCCGGTACACCGGAACCTGAATCGCAAAACGCTGACAAACCCCATCCTGCCAATGACCGCTATTCCGGATTGCTCGAACAACTCAAACAGACATACGAACGCCGGGATTACCAAAAATTACTCTCATTGTCAGAAGAGGCTCTGGCACTGTATCCGGCACAATCGAATGTGTATTACTACCACGGATTAGCCTTGACGGGGCTAAAAAAATTCAAAGAAGCAGTAAGAACACTCGAAGACGGATTGGATTTTCTCACCGGAACGGATGAGGAAAAACGCTCCTATTACCAGGCTATCGTAAATGCTTGTACCCAAGCGGGTGATATGCAAAAAGCCGGTAAATATAAAAAATACCTGAACCGTTGATGCTTCCTTTCAAACTTCACATAAAGACATACATTTGGGCTGTCATGGTAGCCCTTCTCATGCCCGCTTGTAAAACGGCAGGCGTAAAAAAAAGCCGCAAAATGAAAGAACTCGCCCATATCGTAGAACTGCATGAACAGTACAAACCCTCCTTCCGGTATTTAGAAGGCAGGGCGAAAGTACATTTCGATGACGGCAGGAATGCATTGAATTTTACCCTAAAATACCGTATAGAACACCATAATAAAATATGGTTGCAAGCCAATATGATGGGGATTCCCCTGGCAAAAATGGAAATTACACCGGGCAGCGTCCGGTATTACGATAAGATAAAAGGCAATTGTTTCGACGGTGATTTCGACTTGATAAAACGGAAAACAGGTGTGGAATTGGATTATCAATCCGTGGAAAACCTTTTGCTCGGCATGGCTGTTTTCCCCTTGGATGCCGGCAAAGCACGGATAGAAACCGGGGAGAACGGGTACCGTATTGCCACCCCTCCGGTAGCGGGAATGGAAGCGGATTATTTTATCGCTCCGCCACATTACAGGGTAGCCGAAGAAGTATTGCGTACCGCTGACGGCAGGCTGAAAGTATCTTATCCCGAATACCGGAAAACGGACGAACAGTATTTTCCCGGGCGGATAATGTTATCCGGACGTACGGAACACGACAATATCGATATTGAACTCAAAGTTACCCGCCTGTCCTTGCCCGGCAAATTACATTTCCCGTTTCATTTTCCGGAAGGTTGCCGCTAAATAGGGTCTGCTGAAAAACCCTTTTTTAGTTGATAGTTGGGGGCGTGCTGTCATTTCGATACGCAGCGCAGCGGAGTGAGAAATCTTTTATAGTTGATAGTGTTTAGTTTTGAGTTGATAGTTGGGGTGCGTTGTCATTTCGACCAAAGGGAGAAATCTTTCGCTTTGTTTGAACAG
>CAZQPD010000233.1:0-3661 GCA_964595235.1 uncultured Polaribacter sp. | reverse complement strand
GTACCCAGGGCTATTGAAATATACAAAGACAAATTTATCGCTTACAGCCTCGGGAATTTTTGTACCTACGGCAGGTTCAGCCTGTCCGGCAGCAAAGGCTATGCTCCTATCGTCAAAATCTCGGTGGACAGCCAAGGCAATTTTATCGAAGGGAAGGTGGTTTCCGCCCGGCAGACCAAAACAGAATGCCCGCATATCGATGAGAATGCCTCGGCTTTTAAAATGATACGGACACTTGCCGGGCAAGACTTCCCCGAAGTGCCTGTTGTATTCGAGGAAAACGGACGTTTTTACCTGAAAAAATAATTATATCAAATCCATATGAAAAAAAGTTTTTTTTCAATCGCTCTCATTGGCTCCATACTATTATTCCACTCATGTGAAGAGCCCGTTCACGAAGAATACAACCTTTATGGAGACACACAAGAACAAAATGAAAACAACGAAGACAATCCTTCCGGAAATTGCGAATTATTCCCCTTGGCAACCGGTAATACTTGGGTATATAATTCCATCCAACAAGGTGTGTCCCAAACCTTGGAAAATACCATTTCAGGCACTTTCGAATACGACGGACATACTTATTATGCCTTCGAACCGGTAGAAGTCGTATATGCCGGAACAACCAGTGTACAATATTCATATTTACGGAAAGAAGGTGACAGTTATTATTTACTGGATAAAGTGGAACAACCCGGGGTTTTCGAGACGAACTACTATTCGTCCATACTATTCAAGGAAAACATGCAACCGGGAGAATCCGTGACGGACAATTTTACCATTTTTTATAATTATTTAAATGGGGTAACACTTACCTTTGATGTAAATTATTCTTGCACTTTGGAAGAAATATTAGATACTTTTGAAGTAAACGGAACCGTTTACGACGATGTGTATAAGTTCCATTTCGAACTTCAATACTCCAACGGCTCTACTGTCGAATATATGGCGTACTATGGATGTAATGTGGGTAGATTGAAATATGTCAACGAGGAAGCAGGCTTGGATGTGACACTCGTCTCCTATGAGTTGAATTGATTGGACGGGAATCCACACGATTGTAGCCTTTCCGGATTAACTAAAAAAATTCCACTCCGCTACCGCTCCGTATCGAAATGACAGAGCCGTGTCATTCCAAACGAGCGACGTTAGGAGTGAGGAGGAATCTGTTCAAACAATGTAAAGATTTCTCCCTCCGGTCGAAATGACAGGGCCCTAACTATCAACTAAAAACTAATAACTCTCAACTTATATCAGCCTTTTGATAATCCGTAGCGTATGTGAATATTCCTGCATTTCTATGTTGAAAATACCCTTTTCATCCAGCTTGTCGATACGCACTTTGCCTTTGGCAGCATGGATAATTTTTCCGTTTTCCATGATAATGCCTACATGGGAAACCGCCCCGGACTCCCCTCCGAAAAATGCCAAATCCCCTTTTTGAATTTTTTGTACGGTTTCTACGGACTGCCCTTTCTGCACCTGTTGGGAAGCATCACGCGGTAGCGGGTATCCGTTCATTCTGTAAACGAGTTGCGTCAACCCGGAACAGTCCAAGCCCAATTCCGATTTCCCTCCCCATAGATAGGGGGTATTAAGAAAACGCAATGCCGTCTCGATAATTTCATCAGCCGAATGTTTTCCTGTACGGAAATTTCCCCGGTAGGGGATCTTTATATTACCCGCTACTACTACCGTACCGTCATTATAATAGGGCAAAGGGCTTCCTGTTCTGACCACAACGGGAAGCCGGCCGGTGTGTATCAAAAAATCCTCATCTGCAAAATGGGAAAATGAAAGCCTGTGGTAATAATGCTCATCCACCGGGGTTACCTGCATCTGTTCGACCCACCCACGGTATCCGTCCTGCCGGATGGCTACATAGACCCACTCATCGTGAACATCGAGAATTTCCACGGTTTCGCCGAACAGGATTTGGGTAACCATTTCACTCCGGTGTCCGGGCTCTGCCCGGACCGGAATGAGTGATAATAATATTTGTCCGTAAGGATATGGAATCCGTGAATGCGGCATTTCTTACAAGCGTTCTATTACCATAGCACCGGCACCTCCGCCTCCGTTGCAGATACCGGCTACCCCTATTTTGGCACCGTTTTGTTTCAATACGTGATACAGTGTAATGATAATACGCGCACCGCTCATACCCAACGGATGCCCCAAAGATACGGCACCACCGTTTACATTCACTTTGGCGGGGTCTAATTGTAACAAATCGATATTGACGAGCCCAACGACGGAGAATGCTTCGTTGAGTTCGTAATAATCCACTTCCTCCGGGGTAATCCCCGCTTTTTTCATCGCGAGGGGTATGGCTTTGGCAGGTGCGGTGGGAAAATTCTCCGGTTCATGTGCCGCATCGGCATACCCACGGATGACCGCCAAAGGTTTGACTCCCAGTTCAACGGCTTTTTCCCTGCTCATCAATACCAGAGCGGCAGCACCGTCATTGAGCGTGGAAGCATTGGCAGCCGTAACGGTTCCGTCTTTGGTAAATACGGGACGCAGGGAGGGGATTTTTTCCATTTTCACATTGGTATATTCCTCGTCGCGGTCGATGACGACAGGTTCGCCACGTCTTTGTGGCACTTCCACAGGCACCACTTCGCCGTCGAATTTTCCAGCTTCCCATGCCGCCGCTGAACGCTTGTACGAAGTTATGGCAAATTCGTCTTGACGCTCACGCGAAATGCCGTACTTCGAAGCACATTGGTCGGCAAATACCCCCATATGTTGCTGGCTATATACATCGGTAAGCCCGTCGAGTATCATACCGTCACTCATTCCGGTATTTCCGAATTTTACCCCCTTGCGCGCCGGATAATAATGCGGCACCATGGACATATTTTCCATTCCTCCCGCCACGACAATACCGGCATCACCGCAGAGTATGGCTTGCGCACCGGTACTCACGGCTTTCATACCCGAAGCACATACCTTGTTTACCGTAGTAGCAGGAGCCGTAGGGGGAATACCGGCAAATATTGCCGCCTGACGCGCCGGCGCTTGCCCCACACCGGCTTGTAAAACATTGCCCATAAACACCTCATCGACCAGAGCAGGGTCGATACCGGCTCTTTTTATTGCCGCTTCGATAGCGACGGCTCCGAGTTTGGGAGCTGCTACGGTGGATAATCCGCCTAAAAATTTTCCTATGGGTGTCCGTGCCATAGACACGATGACTACTTCTCTCATAATTTTACTTGATTTGGTTCCTGCGAATGTATGAAAAATGACGGTAATGAAATAAGAGAAATGACAATTTTTTTTCCTGCCGGGAAAAAGAAAGCCACATGACAAATGTCATTATTTTATTTATCCGTATATTTGCCCAAATATCATTCGAATGAAAAAAACCGGAAATAAAATAGATTTTGAGACTTTCCGCCGGACGGTTTTAGACGATTACAAATTAGCCTGTATCAGCCGGGAATGCAGTCTGTTAGGACGGAAAGAAGTACTGATGGGCAGAGGTGGATTCGGTATTTTCGGAGCCGGCAAAGAACTCCCGCAAATCGCAATGGCAAAAGCTTTCCGCAAAGGCGACTTCCGGTCGGGATACTACCGGGACCAGACATTTATGATGGCTCTCGGGCTCCTGACTCCCAAGCAATTCTTTGCCTCGATTTACGGAGACACGGAC
>CAZQPD010000232.1:0-3297 GCA_964595235.1 uncultured Polaribacter sp. | reverse complement strand
CTGGCTCACCCGTTAGAAATGTCCACCGGACATTTTCTTAACGCTCTGCCCTACAAGCTAAAAAATTCAGGCACTTCTGTGATTTTCAACAGACCCAAAATAGAAAAATGGAATATACAGCCATTTTCCTTTATTGAGCTTATCCCGGTTTATACGTTTTTTTTTACGTTCCAGTTATCTTGCCCGCTTCACTCAATGCCCCGGCGATACCTGCGGGATTCTTACCCCCCGCCGTGGCGAAGAAGTCCTGTCCGCCGCCGCCTCCTTGGATATGCCGGGCGAGTTCCTTGACCGTCTTTCCCGCATGGTATCCGTGCTTATTGACCAAATTCTTATGAATATAGCAGGATAGCAGCGCTTTGTTACCTTGCCGGCTACCCACCACCATATACAGGTCATCGTATTTATTTCCCAGGTCGAACAGCAGGTCTTTGATACCTTGGGCATCCAGGTCGAGTTCGGTGGCGAGGAAGCGAATACCGTTTTTGACGGTAAAGCGTTGTTCCAGGTCGTTTTTCAAATATTTGATATACTGCTTCTTATAATGTTCCGTTTGTGCATGAGCCTTGGAGACCTCCTCCTGTAGATTGCGTATCTGCCGTACGGGTTCTTTGGGATTTTTGAACAGGGAACGTATTTGTTTGAGCACTTTGTCGTTTTCGGCGAAATATTGTTTTACGGCATCAGCCGTAATGGCTTCAATCCTACGGATACCGGCAGCTGTGGCACCTTCCGACAGGATTTTGAAATACCAAATATCGCGGGTGTTTCCGACATGGGTTCCTCCACAGAGTTCTTTCGATTCGCCGAATTGAATCATCCGGACGGTATCGCCGTACTTTTCCCCGAAGAATGCCAGAGCGCCTTTCTCCAAGGCTTCGTTCAGCGGTATGTTCCGGTATTCCTTCAGTTCGATGCCTTCACGGATACGCGCATTGACGAAATCTTCTATTTCCTGCAATTGTTCGCCGGATACTTTGCTGAAATGCGAGAAATCAAAACGCAGGTACTTGGAATGAACGGCGGAGCCTTTTTGCTGGACGTGGTCGCCTAAAATTTTCCGCAGGGCGAAATGCAGCAAATGGGTAGCCGAGTGGTTGCAAGCGGTGAGCATACGCTGCTTGGCATCCACGACGGCTTTGAATGTAGCACCGGGATTTTCCGGCAGGTGCTTGGTATAATGCACGATGAGGTTATTCTCCTTCTTGGTGTCCAGAATGTAGATAACATTGGCGTTCTCCACTTCCAAATAGCCTTTGTCCCCGACTTGTCCCCCGCCTTCCGGGTAGAACGGTGTCATATTGAACACGATTTGATACATTTCACCGTCCTTTTTGGTTTTAATCTTACGGTACCGGGTGATTTTGACCGGGAGTTCCAACAGGTCGTAGCCGACAAATTCCTCCTTATCGTCTTCGCGCAATACCACCCAATCCCCCGTCTTGATATCCGTAGCTGCCCGTGAGCGTTCTTTTTGTTTTTTCATTTCGCGTTCGAAGCCTCCGGTATCGAGTTTTAAGCCCCGTTCTTCCAGTATCAGTGCGGTCAAATCCACCGGAAAGCCGAAAGTATCGAACAGTTCGAAAGCCTTATCGCCGGATACGGTATCGCCGGTAGTGGAATGGATGATTCCTTCGAGCAGCTGCAAGCCCTGTTCCAACGTTCGCAAGAAAGAGAGTTCCTCTTCCTTGATTACATTGGCTATCAGTTGTTTTTGCGCTTTTAATTCGGGGAACACCCCGCCCATTATTTTGATGAGGGTAGGAACGAGTTTGTAGATAAAAGCGTCGTTTTGTCCGAGGAATGAAAACCCGTAACGTACGGCGCGCCTCAAAATCCGCCTGATGACGTATCCCGCGCCGGTATTGGACGGCAGCTGGCCATCGGCAATGGCAAAAGAGACAGCGCGGATATGGTCTGCGATGACACGGATGGCGATGTCCGTCTTTTCGTCCTTGCCGTACTGATGCCGTGTGAGGGTCTCTATTTCGCGGATAAGCGGAATAAAAATATCGGTATCATAATTAGACTGTTTCCCTTGGAGTACCATACACAGGCGTTCGAATCCCATACCGGTATCGACGTGTTTTTGCGGCAGTTTTTCCAGACTTCCGTCTTCTTTGCGGTTGAATTCGATGAATACGAGGTTCCAAATTTCGATGACCTGGGGGTGGTCTTTGTTCACCAATTCCCTTCCGGGTAATTTCCGGCGTTCTTCATCCGGTCTGATATCTATGTGAATTTCCGAACAGGGTCCGCAGGGTCCCTGGGCGCCCATTTCCCAGAAATTATCCTTTTTGCTTCCCGGGAGAATGCGGCCGGCGGGCAGGTGTTTTTTCCACAGTTCGAGGGCTTCGCTGTCGAGTTCCAGACCGTCTGCTGCATCCCCTTCGAAAACGGTGGCATACAAGCGGTCTTTGTCGATTCCATATACTTCCGTCAGCAGTTCCCACGCCCAGTCGATAGCTTCTTTTTTGAAATAATCGCCGAAACTCCAATTGCCGAGCATTTCGAACATGGTATGGTGGTAGGAATCCTTGCCGACTTCTTCCAGGTCATTGTGCTTACCGGACACGCGAAGGCATTTCTGGGTATCGGCAATCCGGGGATAAGGGGGGCGGCTGATACCGAGGAAGTATTCCTTGAACTGGTTCATCCCCGCATTGGTAAACATCAGGCTGGGGTCGTCTTTGACCACGATGGGGGCTGACGGGACTATTTTATGTTTTTTGGATTCGAAAAATTCGAAGAACCTTTGTCGTATTTCGGATGAATTCATCTGCTATTGTTTGTTTTATATATTGTATATCAACGATTTGACGTACTGTTATTAAAGTTAGAAAAACATTTTGTACTTTTGCAGCGTTTTGATGCGTTGCAAAAGTAGTTTTTTTTTACAATATCGAACGGGTAAATCACATCGATAACCATGGCTGAAGCGAAATACAGGTACGACGAAAAGACCCTATCTTATAAGAAGATTGAGGTTACATTAGCGAAGCGTTTGCGGAATTCCGGCTTGTTGATTATGGCTATACTGCTCAATGGTATTTTGGGCTATTTCGTCCTGTCGAGATTCTTTGATTCTCCCAAGGAGAAATCCCTAAAACGCGAGCTGGAGTTCATGAAATTGAATTATGAAATTCTCGCCAAGAAAGAGCGCCAGCATGCCGAGCGTCTGGCGGAACTCGAGACGAGGGACAATTCCATATACCGCCAGATATTCGAGACCGAACCCATACCCGAAGAGATACGTCAAGCCGGTGTGGGTGGTATCAACAGGTACCGCAATTTGGA
>CAZQPD010000231.1:0-6555 GCA_964595235.1 uncultured Polaribacter sp. | reverse complement strand
CATATCATTCACTTATAATGCTCACATCCATATCGAATGACAAACAAAGAGCCGGCAAAGCCGGCTCTTTGTTTGGGGAATTATAAAAGCCCGGAAGGAATTTTTCCAATAGTAGCAAAGATTTCTCACTCCGGTCGAAATGACAATGCTCCCCAACTATCAACTAAAAACTAAACACTATCAACTATAAAAGATTTCTCCCTCCGGTCGAAATGACAGCGGTGTCATTCCGACAGAGCGACGAAGGAGCGACGAGGAATCTTTCCAAAAAAAGTAAAGATTTCTCACATTCGTTCGAAATGACACGCTGCCCCCAACTATCCACTCATAACTCTAAACTATCAACTAAAAACTAAACACTACCAACTAAAACCCTCATTTCATTCATTCAAGCACAATGCCCTGTTGTACTCGTAATTCATTCTGGCGATATCCACCAGTTGTACTTCTTGCGGGCAAACCATGGCACAGGCACCGGTGTTCGTACAACTTCCGAATCCTTCCTCGTCGTGCTGGTTGACCATAGCGATGACGCGGTCACGTCTTTCGAGTTGTCCTTGCGGCAGTTTGACCAAATGGGAAATTTTGGCAGACATGAACAGGGCGGCAGATGAGTTTTTACAAGTAGCTACACAGGCGCCGCAGCCGATACAGGCAGCGGAATCAAAAGCGCTTTCGGCGACGTCATGCGGTATGCGTATGGTATTGGCATCGGGGGCATTTCCGGTATAGGCGGAAATATATCCTCCGGCTTGGATGATCCTGTCGAAAGCACTACGGTCCACTTTCAGGTCCCTGATGACGGGAAAGGCTTTCGCCCTGAACGGTTCTATGAAAATGGTATCACCGTCTTTGAAGGAGCGCATGTGGGTCTGGCAGGTTGTATAATGAGACTCCGGTCCGTGGGCTTGTCCGTTTATTACCAGCGAACATTGTCCGCAGATACCTTCGCGGCAATCGTGGTCGAATTCCACTACCCGTTCGCCTTTTATTGCCAGTTCTTCATTGAGCATATCCAACATTTCGAGAAAAGACATATCCGGGCTCACCTTATCCAAATGATAAGTGACGAGTTTTCCTTTGGATTCGGGACCGTCTTGTCTCCATATTTTTAATGTTACTTTCATGTCTAATGCTTTAGTTCTTGATTCCGTATTACTTATAACTTCTTGTTTTTACCTCAATTTCTTTGAATTCCAAATGTTCCTTATGCAGGTTCCAGCGGGTACCGTCCACGTACTCCCATGCGGCGGAATACATATAGTCTTTATCATTTCGCAGGGCTTCGCCGTCTTCGGTTTGGTATTCTTCGCGGAAGTGGGCTCCGCAGCTTTCATTTCTATCCAAAGCATCGATAGCCATGAGTTCTGCCAATTCGAGGTAATCGGCGAGACGTCCGGCTTTTTCGAGTTCGGAGTTAACACCACGGGCATTGCCGGGAACGGCGACATTGTTCCAAAATTCATCGCGTAGATTGCGGATTTCGTCAATTGCCCATTGTAGTCCTTTGGCATTTCGCGACATAGCGACTTCTTTGAACAGTATCTTGCCGAGTTGTCTGTGTATCCTGTCCACCGGCATTTTACCACCTATTGACAGCAGTTTGTCGAGTTGGGCACGGACGTGCTCTTCTGCGGCGTCGAATTCTGGTGTATCGACAGGGATTTTTCCGGTGCGTATTTCCCCGGCGAGATAATTGGGGATGGTATTGGGTAATACGAAATTGCCGTCCACTGATGCTTGCAGGAGAGAATTGGCTCCCAGCCTGTTAGCCCCATGATCGGCAAAATTCGCTTCACCGACGGCATAGAGTCCGGGGATGGTGGTCATCAATTCGTAATCCACCCAGAGTCCTCCCATCGAGAAGTGGGCGGCGGGTGAAATACGCATAGGTTCTTTGTAGGCGTCGATTCCCGTTATTTTTTTATACATGGTAAAGAGGTTGCCATAGCGTTCTTTGATGGTTTCTTTACCGAGGCGTTCAATGGCTGTTTTGAAGTCCAGATATACGGCATTCTTGAGCGGTCCTACTCCATATCCTGCATCCATACGTTCTTTGGCAGCGCGGGAAGCCACATCGCGAGGGACCAGGTTTCCGAAGGCGGGATACCTGCGTTCGAGGTAATAATCCCTTTCCTCTTCCGGAATGTCATTGGGGTGGCGGGGGTCGTCTTTCTTTTTCGGCACCCAGATACGCCCGTCGTTCCGCAAAGACTCGGACATCAGGGTCAATTTGGACTGGTGTTCGCCCGATTGCGGCAAGGCGGTGGGGTGAATTTGTGTCCACGAAGGATTGGCGAAGAAAGCCCCTCTCTTGTGTGCACGCCAGATAGCCGAACCGTTCGAGTTCATCGCCAGGGTAGCGAGATAGAATATTTTCCCGAAACCTCCGGTACCGAGTACAACGGCGTGCGCCGAATGACGTTCTATTTCACCTGTGACGAGGTTTCGCGCTATAACGCCTCTGGCTTTTCCGTCTATGATAACGAAATCGAGTATTTCGTGTCTGGGATATTGGGTCAATGTTCCGCGTTTTACCTGTTTCATCATGGCTTGGTAAGTAGCCATGAGCAATTGTTGACCGGTCTGCCCGCGGGCATAAAAGGTACGGGAAACGAGCACCCCGCCGAAAGAACGGTTGCTCAAATATCCGCTGTATTCCCTTCCGAAAGGAACCCCTTGGGCATTCATATGGTCAATCAATTTGACGGAGAGCTGTGCCATACGATAGACATTGGCTTCGCGTGAACGGTAATCCCCTCCTTTGATGGTATCGTAGAACATACGGTAAACGCTGTCTCCGTCGTTCTGGTAATTTTTGGCGGCATTTACTCCTCCTTGGGCTGCAACCGAATGGGAGCGTCTGCCGGAATCCTGGAAGAAAAAAGTTTTAACATTATATCCCAATTCCGCCAGCGAAGCGGAAGCACCTCCTCCCGACAGTCCGGCACCTACGACGATGATATCGAGTTTTTTCCGGTTGGCGGGATTGACCAGGTTGATATGGTCGAGATAATTTTGCCATTTGTCTTTCAGAGGTCCTCCGGGTATTTTAGCATTTAGAGCCATAAGAATAAAATTATTATTGTCAACAATTGTTTATCGCAAATACATTACTATGGGTATCACTGCATATAAAATGGTAAGAAGCAAGGCGAATGCTACGGCTATTCCTTTGATGACTTTCAGCGCCCGTGCCGAAAAGATTCCCAACGAACGGTGGGCGCTTTCTATTCCGTGTAACAAATGGAAGCCCAAAGCTATGATACCTATTTCATATATAACGACCCACCACCATGTCTTGAACGAGATACTGACGAGTTCGTACAAATCGTGTTCGGTGCCCATCACCTTATAGGGCAGCCAGAATTGAGACATGTGCAAAATGATGAAAATACCGATGACACTACCCAGAATACCCATATTCCTGCTATACCATGTCGAAGTGGAACGGTCTGTTACCGCATACTTGTCCCCGGCTGCTTTTCTATTGTTCAAAGTAATGAGCAATGCATCCAATGCGTGCAAAATCAAAGAAGCATAGAGAATCCAAGCCACTACGGTAATGGGCCAAAAATGAACGAGGAAGTGCGAATACGCATTGTACATATCATGACGGCTTTCGACTCCACCCCAGAATTCTACGGGGAAAAAAGAATCGGGAAGCAAGAGTATCAAATTGCCTCCCAGGTGGATAATCAGAAAAAATGCTACGAACAGTCCGGTAAGCGCCATGAGGTTCTTGCGGGCTACGGAAGTTTTAAAGAGTCCTTTATCGAAGGTCATTAGATTGTTTTTTTTGAATTGACGTCCGCAAATTTACAACAATAAAATGTAACAAATATGACAAATGTCATATTTATTGGGGCGTTTCTTAACAAATTTTCAAAATCAATTGTTGTGCTGATTGTAAAAAATTATGTAATTTTGCAGTCCGGAAAGCTCGAGTGGCGGAATTGGTAGACGCGCTGGATTCAAAATCCAGTTCTGGCAACAGAGTGTGGGTTCGATTCCCACCTCGAGTACATAAAAAAGGCTTCCTGTGTGCAGGAAGCTTTTTTTGTTTCACCTTAACTTCTCACTCATCAACTATCAGTGTTTTAGGTTCGGCGAAAAACACAGAAACACCTATTTGCATAATGATTTCAAGTCATCCTCAATATCGCCCGGGGTACTGACAATGGTCATAAAAGTACCCATGGAAAGTCCGGGCCAATGAAGTGCCAAGCGGTATCTACCGTGTAGCATGGTAGCGCGGTTGCCTTGCAAAATGATTTCATACGGCATGGCGGCGACATGCTCCTCTCCTATTTTCGGAAGGAAATGTGCTTCGCCATTACTCGCGTCCAATAGTCCTATGCCGAATACAGCCACATCCTTTCCGGGATATACCAAGCGATACACTTGCACTGTGTGGGATTTCCCATTTTTCAAATTATCACTGATTATACGTAAGCCTTCGTCAAATGATGAAAATTTTCCCAATTCCACCGGGTCGGTAAAATACGGCATCATAATCTTATAGTGGTATTTTGGCAACTCGTCCGCAGCGACAGTACCACCGAACGGAATCCAAAGATTTCCTATCTGTGTAAGGGCGGTTTTCAGATCATTTTCCACATCGTTCAATGACTTTGCATACCTTGAATATTCCTGTCGCAAGTATGCCCTGAACAAATATCCGGGATTCGTACAAGATACGACTGTCTTACCGCCTTTCCGTACCAAACCCACTTTCAATACTGCTGCCAATGCTCCCCTGTCTTTTACCTTAACAACAGTGTTTTTCAGGTCGTTCCGGGTAAAAGTAATGACTGCGAGATGCGTTTTATTACCGGGATGATATGAACCCAATATTTCAAAACCACCGGTGCGCAGAGCATCTTTTACCTGTGGGATTACCTTATCAACCGGCGCGTCTGTTTCGGCAATTTTATAATACGGTGACAACCCTTCACCGGCCGGGAGAAATCCCCAAAACAGGAATAATACGATAGTAAGGAAAAAAGTTCTCATGGTTTGTGTATTTTTTGTTACACAAAATTACCGGGAGTAACATTCGTTACATATGATAATTATCATCAGCGTGTATAATTTTTAGAAAATTTTGTCATGTTACAATCTCTTTATATTTTTATGCCGCGAAACTACAGGAATCAAAACATTTTTCGAAAATGCCAGCACAAGATGAACATACGTTGAATAACAACGGAAACCCGGAACATGAAAAACCGGAAAATACTTCATTCCCGGAAGGTCAAGAGGCACAACATCTGGAGATGAAAGAAGCGGGAGTGGATATGCCGGCAGGCGATTCACACGCAGCCGTAACCCATATGGAATCGCAATTGGCAGAGGATTCCGAGACATCAGGAAAGGGTGACAAGGAGCACGATGAGGATTACTCGGGATTGGGATTTGAAGAGCTTATCTCTGCTTTCAAAGAGTTGGTTACGGACAATGAAATTCAAGTCATCAGAAACCGTGTCAGACGGATAAAAGATATTTTTTATAAAAAAGTGGCGGAAGACCAAGCCAAAGCCCGTGAAATTTTTCTCGGGCAAGGAGGCGAACTCAAAGATTTTCTCTACCATAATCCTCACGTAAAAAAGTTCAAGGAATACGAGCGGCTGTATCATGAAAAAAATGCAGAATGGCGCAAGAAGTTGGAAATGAATTTGATGAGAAAAAAAGAAGTAATTGAAGAATTGAAAAACCTGCTGGATGAAGCGGATACCGATAGCATGTTTCGCAAATTCAAACAGTTACAAAAGGTCTGGAGGGAAATTGGTCCTATCCCAAGGGAAAATTATTCGGAGATATGGAAGACATACCAATTTTACGTCAACCGGATATATGACTGGCAGAAAGAACATTACAAATTGTACTTCAACCGGAACTTGGAAGAAAAACTCAAGTTGGTAGCACGCGCCGAGGAATTAGCCCAAAGCGATGATGTACTTAGCGCATATAAAGAATTGCAAATCCTTCACAGGAAATGGAAAGAAGAGATAGGTCCCGTGCCACGTGAACACCGTGCAGAAATATGGGAAAAGTTCAGTGAAGCCACCCGTAAAATCCACATTAGAAAACAAGAATTAGACGAGACCTTATCGGATGAATTTGAAAAAAACCTAAAGCTTAAAGAGCTTATAATCAAGGAAATTCAAAAACTTCTCGAAGTAGAGGAAAAAGAGCACCATTCCTTCTGGATGATGCAAATCAAGGAATTTGATAAATTGAGAAATGCTTTTTTTGCAGTCGGTCCTGTTCCGCATAAAGAATCCGACCGCGTATGGGAGGAATTCAAAACAGTAATCCGTGAATTTAACCGCAGAAAAAATCAATTTTTCAGAAGGTTAAAAAAAGCCCATAAAGCCAATATCGAAAAAAAGAAAGAACTTATCGCCTTGGCAGAGCAATATAAAGACAGTGATGATTTCGACAAAGTCACTGAAATCATGAAAGATATCCAACGCCAATGGAAAGAAACAGGTCCCACCCCAAAAAGGGTTTCGGAAAAGTTATGGAAACAATTCCAGGAAGCGTGCAATC
>CAZQPD010000230.1:0-7100 GCA_964595235.1 uncultured Polaribacter sp. | reverse complement strand
GCGGATACTTGCCGGGTATTTGCCGGAAGGCGTCGGCAAACCAATGTCCCCTGTCTCCTCCTACCACCAACGAACCGAATTCCGTTATCATCAGGGGCTTGCCATATTTGGCGAAAGCCTCATAGAACTGTCCGAACAATTCCTCGAACGTCCACCAGTCACTCCACGTAGCTGCCTCACCGAAATTCAATACGCCTATCCCTACGTAATCCACATACTCATCCCCGGGATAAAAAGCATCAAAATATCCATAGGCGGGATGCGGTGCCCACACCCAAATGATGTTGTCTGCCCCTACCTCATCGAAAATTTGCCTAATATGTTTCCAGGCAGCGATATAGTCTTCGGGTTTGTTGTTCTGCGGACCCCACGGATAGCGGTAGGGGTCGTTCATCTCATGTCCGAAACGTAAGAACATGGGAACACCCACCGAACGGGCATCTTCCGCCCATTTTCTGATATAGGAATCATACACGCCACCGGCTATGGCTTTCAGGCTTCCTTTACCCCTTTGTTCGGGTGGCGGTATTCCGGGTATCTCCTCTTCGTCGAAATCTTCGAGCCAAGGTTCCCAGGTCAGCACGGGAGTGGAACCCAAAGCGATGATGGTATTCACCGCCGTTTTGGGAAATTGCTCATGTGGTTTACTCCCCCATGCCGAATAGATACTGATAAGCGGAAAAACCGTACGTAAGGAATCTTCGAGGTTCAAGATAGGCTCATAAGATTCCGGCTTGGTATTATCGGTAGCTCCCAGCAGGATTTTATCCGGATTTTTCAGCCATTCTATATCTTTCCGGTAGGTGTCGAATACTTTCAATTTTTTAATACGGGCATCTTCGCGGTTTTCGACTATCAAACTACGCTCGGTTTCTTCGACCTGCTCTCCTATATTTTTAAGAAAATTTCTCAACGGTCCTTCCGAACTGGAACCGGCTTTTGAGAAAATATAAACCAACAACAGCCCCAATAAGAACGCCAGCAGGACAAAGGATAACCGGTATATGGGTTTGGTTTTCATTTGTTTCAGTAATTGATTATTTCTTTAATAGCTTCTTGCAGATCATAACGGGGAGTAAAGCCGAGATGTTGACGTATTTTACTGTTATCCCCCCACATATTCCACACTTCGTTTTCACGGTAGGGCAAAGCCCCGAAATGTATTTCCGAAGGGCTTTGTAGCTGTTCTTTGACCGTCAGCACCAACTCTTTCAGCGATACGGCATGCCCGCTACACAGGTTATAAAGTTCGTTACGCGCGGGATTTTCTCCGGTGAGAATCAAACCCCGTATGACATCTTCCAGATAGAGAAAATCCCTTTTCTGCTCGCCTCCCGTCATCTCAAAGGGCTTACCTGACTTCAATGCCTCTATCATTTGCGGGATAAAAAATCCGGACGGCATAGCCTTGCCGAAAAAATTAAACAAACGCAAGAGGGTGAATTTCTTCCCGTAAGTCTTACCGAAAGTACGAATCAGGTTTTCGGCAAAGAGTTTGGTCAGTGAATAGGGAGATGCGGGGTCAGGTACTTGCTTTTCGGTAAATGGAGCGGAATTATCCCCATAAACTTCACTCGTACTCGTAAAGATAAAATTCTCATAATCGACATCACGTAATGCCCGCAGCAAATTCAGCGTCCCCTGTACATTGACCCGGTATATCTGTTCATATCCGGAGAAATCCCTCCGGCGGTCCAGCATTGCCGCCAAATGATAAACGAGCACGGGTTTTATTTCCGCCACGGCGGACTGTACAGCTCCGGCATCTGTAATATCGACTATATATTCGCGCTGTGCACCGCCCGGTTCCCTGTCCATAATATATACTTCGGCGCCTCCGGCTTCCAATGCGGCAGCCAAATGCCTTCCCAGATATCCGTTTCCGCCGGTTACCAGTACTTTTTTGTTTTTCATCATTTTGTCCATTCAATGTTTTTCTCTACGGCATCACGAATGTAATCACCGGTATCCTGCTTGGTTTTCACTTCTCCCGAGGCATAATACGCTTGATACCATCCTATGGTCTTATTCAAAGTTTCATCAATATGCCATACGGGTTTCCATTTCAATAATTTATTGGCTTTGGAACAATCGAGCATTAACAGGTTGGCTTCGTGGTGCTCGTCTTTGTTCTTGCCGAATTCCGGTATTACTTCTTCCCAGATATCATGAGAGAGGTTTACGATTTCGCCTACCGGCAAATTACTGTCATTTTCAGGTCCGAAATTCCAGCCATCGGCATGGAAAGTCGATCCTTCGAGCAGTTTTTGCCCCAGCATCAAATATCCGCTCAACGGCTCCAATACGTGTTGCCACGGGCGGGTGGCTTTGGGGTTCCTTATCAAGACGGAAGTTCCTTTTGCCGCTGCTTTCATCATATCGGGAATCAGACGGTCGGTCGCCCAATCGCCCCCTCCTATCACATTCCCTGCACGGGCACTGGCGAGCAAGACCTGATGTTTTTTGCCATAATCCGCCGGGTTGAAAAAAGAATTCCGGTATGACGAGGTGAGCAGTTCCGCCATTCCTTTGGAAGCACTATACGGGTCGTAGCCTCCCATGGGGTCGTTTTCACGGTACCCCCACACCCATTCGCGGTTCTCGTAGCATTTATCACTGGTGACATTGACAATAGCCCGTACGGAGTCCGTCTTACGGGCAGCTTCGAATACATGCAAAGTTCCCATGACATTGGTGGAAATGGTTTCCACCGGGTCATCATACGATGGTCGTACCAAGGCTTGCGCCGCCAGATGAAAAACGATATCGGGACGTACCCGTTCAAAATATTTTTCCAAAGTGGCGGTATCGCGCAAATCGGCTATTTGCTCCTCCATATCGAGTCCCAACAAGCTAATGTGATTCAGCTCATAAGGAGATGGCAGGGCATAGCCATACACATCGGCACCCATCATTTGCAGCCATTGAGCCAACCACGAACCTTTAAAACCGGTATGACCGGTCAGCAAGACCTTCTTGCCCCGGTATATGCCCCCGAATAGTTTTTCATGATTTACCATACTTTCCATAAGGCTTTGTTTTCGTTCCACATTTGGTTGAGTTGTTTGTTGTCCCGCAGGGTATCCATGGGTTTCCAGAATCCCCGGTGCTTATAGGCGTAGAGCTGTCCGTCCCGGGCAAGGTTTTCCAACGGAGCCCGCTCGAATATGGTCTTATCACCTTCGGTGATATAGTCGAACACTCCGGGTTGGCAAACAAAGAAACCGGCATTTATCCAGCGTCCGTCACCTTTGGGTTTTTCCACGAAGGCTTTGACATTCGTACCGTCTTCGGCGAATTCCACTCCTCCGAATCGTCCCTCGGGCTGTACGGTGGTCATGGTAAGGGCTTTACCGTGCCGCTTATGAAAATCCACCAATGCGGCGATATCCACATTTCCTACCCCGTCACCGTAAGTGAGCATAAAGGGATTATCCCCTACCACCTGGCGTGCACGCAACACCCTGCCCCCTGTCATGGTATGCAATCCCGTATCGAGCAGGGTAATCCGCCAGGGTTCGGATGTGTTGTTCAATATTTCCACCTCATTGGTGGCGAGGTTGATTTCTATATCGCTCTGATGGTAGAAATAATTGATAAAATATTCTTTGATGACATAGCCTTTGTACCCGAGCAATACCACGAAGTCATTGTATCCGTAATGGCTGTATATCTTCATGATATGCCACAAAATAGGTTTTCCGCCTATTTCCACCATGGGTTTGGGTTTGAGGGTGGTCTCTTCGCTAAGTCGTGTACCGAATCCTCCGGCGAGTAGCAGTGTTTTCATTTTATTTGTATTATTTTTATTTTTCGGTGTTTGGTTCTTCTGTGATAATTTCATTTACCCGTACCTTTTCCCAAGGGTTTTCCTCTTTGAGTTTCAATGCCTCCCGTGCTGCAAAAATACCCAAAACCGATTGGATAAAGGCTATCAGGGAAAAGCCTATCATCCCCCAAGTACGGACGGAAGTAAACAAGAGTTCGCTCTGCGGTACAAAATACCGCCTGTCCAGATATAACAATATCAAGGAAATGACAAACAGCGCGATGTACCAGACCAAAGGACGGACATAAGGGGTGAGTTTTCCCACGGCAGCTTGTTTTGCCGTAGGGATGTAGGGAATATTATAATTGAGCATTGCCAAAATGAGCGCAAGGAAATAGATGGGCCACATGGCGTATTTCAACACCATGCCTTTCCAGTGAAATTTCCGTTCGGTATAAGGATGTACCATAAATTTCTGCATATAGAAATAAATGAGTGTAGCAATGAGCAACACCGGAGTCCCCTTGACGATAAATTCGGCGAAATCCATATTGGCGGGAATAATCCCCGTCAGGAAATACAAGGGTGGGATGAGGATAAAGAAAAAAGTGAGCAATCCGTTGAAATAGTAGAAAGCAATAGCTCCGTAGGAAAATTTCTGCCAGAAGTTGAATTTACGGAACAGTTGCGGATAATCGACAAATAGCATTTCGAAGGTTCCCCGCGCCCATTTGAGTTGCTGCTTGGCGAAAGAGCCGAATTCTTCGGGTACCAAACCGCGGTTTACGATGACGGGGTTATAGACTGATTTCCAGCCTTGTGCATGCAAGCGCATGGAAGTCACCAGGTCTTCCGCCAGAGCGACCGCATGCCCTCCGATACTCTCCAAAGCGCTTCGCCGGAACGTACAATTGGCTCCGATGGCTACGGCGCAGCCGTAGCCGTATAAACCCATCTGTGTCGGTCCGTAGAACGAATAGGTCTGCTCTGCCGCTCCTTCGGCGACAAATGAACGGTATTGGTTGTAATATCCTTGTGACACCTGGACAAAGCCCACCTTCTCGTCCCGGAAAAATCCCAATGTCTCGTCCAGAAAATTCGGAAAGGGTATGTGGTCGGGGTCGAGGATAACGATAAATTCCTCATCGGTCATTTCCAAGGCTTTGTTCACCTTACCCGCTTTGGCTCCGGGAAGCCCCGCGAGGTCTAAATACACGGCGCCGTAGCGTTCCGCCAGTTCTTTGAATGCCGGGTCACGGGTACTGTCCAGCAAATAAGTGGTATGCGGATAAGTGACATTGCCGATGGCTTCGAGTGTTTTCTCGAACATGGACAACGGCTCTCCGGGGGCACTGGTGGTAAAGAAAGCTACGCTCAAATGCTCTTCCGGCTCCGGAACTCCGGGAGGATTCTGAATACCGAGGTAGTTAATCCATATCAAAACCACCCGGAAAATAGCATACCAAAAAAAGGTACTCAAAATGACGAACAAAGGGAAATTCACAATATGCTTCGTCTGAAACCACCATTCGAACAAATCGATAATACTGATAAAACCGGCAATAGAAAGTGCCAGTATGATGAATTTATCATACGTTCTGACACGTGCGGCTCTCCGGAAGCGCCACAAATTTTTCTTATCCGGTTGAGGCATTTACAGGGTGATTTTCAGGTTGATACCTGCCGTATTACGGTGGTAGTAGAACGTCTTCATATACTGGTAATACAAGCCGCCTTGCAGACCGTCTGTAAACCGGGTGTAAAAACGCATCTCCGCTTCGGCGGGATGGTATTGGGTACGGGCAAAATCCCGTGCTATGTAGGTATTGCCTTGCCCGTCACTATCCAGATAGAGATACGGAGCATCGGTTTTAGCCGCGATTCCATATCCGCCTTTCAGCTGTATGGAAGTATTTTCTGATATTTTCATATCGAGCAATGCCACAAGCGAATGCACAGTCTGGTTGGAAGGCGTAAACACCGGATTGTAAACACCGGTGACGGTCAGGTCTTCTGTCCATGAGTCCATGATTTCTTCCAAGCCGTCACGGGAAACGAATGCATTTTCATCCGAATTGCTGTAATTAAATCCGTAGCCTGCCCGGAAACTCAAAGCCTTCCACCGGGCAGGCGGTGAAAGTGCCCAGGCAGCCAGTGTATAACCCGAATACGGGGTATCTTGATAGCTTCCGGTGGTCGCAAGTGCTTTGGCTTGTATGCCCCCCGGATTTTCCCATGCGACATGAAAATACGCACGGGAATAAACAAGCGGATTTTCCACGGCATACACCGTAGCGGTGTAAGGTTGTGTTTGATACGACAAACGGGCTTCCCAATGAGGGGCAAAACGATGCCCTATACTGATACCGTAAATGGGTTTTACGGGTGAGTCAGGTGCTGAAAAGACCCCGGCATTTACAGAGACATCCGTAGTAGCGGGAATAAAACGGTAGGTGGCGCGGACACGCAATAGCGGAATGGCTTTACCGGAACTCCCATAGGAATAAGACGGATATCCGGCATCTACACCGGCGGTAAAATGCGAATTGAAATAAAAATCCGCTTTTACGGAAGGATGCCATAAATCCAGAGGTTGATCATCGGTGGTATAATGGAAATCCGTAGTGAGGTAATTACTTCTTTTTTCGATGATTTTCCGCTTCCATTCCCCGGCGGACTTTTCGGTGGGATAGATGTACAAGGCTTTATCCACCTGTTCGAGCGCTTTATCGTAGTCCCCCCTCCACCAGGCGATTTTGACCATCGCCAAATGCGAAAGAAAACGGTAATATTCCGGTACGGCGTTCATGGTAGTTTGCAATAGGTACTCCGCTTCGTCCAGCCTGCCGGCATCCATCAATTTGTGAATCCGGTCTATTTTGATATCGTTATTATAAGGAAAATCATGAGCTAACTGCCAATATATTTTCTGTGCTTCGTCCACCTTGCCACTCTCATGCAAGGCAATGGCATAGAGCCAAGCGGTACCGGAATCACTGTTTCCGGCATTGTACAGAGGTTTCAGCATAGCGGCGGCTTCCGCATACCTCCCCTGCTCCATCAACTTTTTTATATCATTGATATTCTGGGCGTTAACAGCAGCGTTAAAGAAAAAAGCAACTAATATGGATATAAGAAAAAACTTCGGCATGTATAAATCATTTTAAAAACGGGGTGCAAAGGTATGAAAGAAAACAATGTGCTTTCTGTCTTAAATATTAAATTTTTTTCATTATGGAAAATGTGTTGACCGGATTCCGGTGAAAATCACCTTGGCAGATCGATAAGAAAATACCCGGCGGATATTTTTGACTGATGGGTTAACCTGCTA
>CAZQPD010000229.1:0-2974 GCA_964595235.1 uncultured Polaribacter sp. | reverse complement strand
CAAATGCGGAATACCGGTAAGACCATCGAAGAATCTGTGGTGATTCTGGAGAGTATCCTGGAAATAGGACGAAAAAACGGAAAACAAGTGGTAACTTATCTTTCCATGGGTTTTGGAAATCCGTACGGTGAACCTTGGAATGAGGATTTGGTCGGGCGGTGGACGGAACGCCTGTCGGGGATGGGGGTACGTATTCTGTCCCTTTCCGACACGGTAGGTACGGCTACGCCGGAAGTAATCAGGAAGTTGTTTTCTTTTTTGATACCGGCTTTTCCCGGTATCGAGTTCGGAGCGCATTTGCATACTCATCCGGACAATTGGTATGCCAAGACCGAAGCGGCATATCAGGGAGGATGCCGGCGTTTCGACGGAGCTATCAAAGGATTCGGCGGTTGCCCTATGGCAAAAGACGACCTGACGGGGAATATGCCGACCGAGAAACTCCTTTCTTATTTTACTTCCGGACGGATAGCTACGGGCATCGACCCCCTGCGGTTCGAAACGGCATACAATATGTCTTTGGATGTTTTCGGTGGTCCCGGAAAATGGATGTGGTAAAACAGGCTCTGCTGAAAATCACAAAATAGAGCATCAACGGCAAAAAACAACCCGGGAGATTCTGGTGATATCTCCCGGGTTTTTGCATATACAGTGTTGATTGGGCGACTTTTATTCGTTGACAATTTTTATAGTAGGCATCCCGTAAAAAGTATAAGCGTTGGACGCTTCACTTTGTACCCATTGTCCGATATTGTCGCTGGTTATTTCGAAACCGTCGTTATCAACGCTGGTTCCGGAAAGTTTGAACTGTGTGCCGACGGGAAAATCACTCCACTCCATACCGAAAGCTTCTGCAATCATCTCTCCGTTGATAAAATAAGTGGTGGGAAAATCTTCCGTCAGAGCCAGCAATACCGGGTCACCTGCATAACCCAATCTTTTTACATACATTGAATGTGACTGGATATTAGGATCCGTACATACCAGGGTGAGGTTAAAACCGGCGCCCGGGTCATTGGTAGGGATCTCCCTGTTGAAGTCGCTATCCAGGAAATATAGCACCAATGGTGCAATGGCTTCATCACTATCGAGAAGTTGAAGCCCGAGGTTCTTATCTTCTTCATTTGAACAAGAGAAAGAAGTCAGAACCAGCAGTATGATTAATGTTATGTTTGCTAATTTTTTCATTTTAATAAGTTTTTAGAAATCCAAATTATACGTAGTACCTGCTGCCCAGAATACTTTTTCGGAAATATCTCTTTGTTGGGCATTGGAATTATACGAAGTATGATTGGTAGGATACCAGAACAGGTGGAAGAAACTTCCCGGATTCGGTGATACGGACGGTTGAATATGCATAGGCATGCCTGTTCGCCGGTAGTTGTTGTATGCTTCTATACCGTTTCCGAACAGGGAAATAAGGGCTTCTTTCATGATGATATCCAATTTTCCTTCGGTTCCGGCGGCGTCGTATTCATTTTCCACATAGCTAATGTAATTAGCAATATCCGTTGCATTGGGTTCGAATGCCGGATCGATAAGGCTGGAATCGAAGGTGTCCATGACGTCGTTAATCGATGTTTGGATAGCGTCGGTGAGGTAAGATTTGGCGGTAGCCGGGTCGTTTTGTAGTGTGAGATAGGCTTCTGCCAACCAAAACTTCACGGTAGAAGCGGTGAGTATCGGAGAAATACCAGCACCGGCAGCTCCCGAAAGGATATTTACATTTCCACCGTTATCGTCATCGAATTTTCCTCCTACCGGATAGAGTCCGAATACGGTTCTTACCGAAGCGTCGTTCAATGTGGCTGAATCGTCGCCGTGATCACGCCCTACATATCCGTCTTCAACGGTGCAGAAAGGATAGTAAGCGGTATCGTAATGGTCATACGGATTGGAATTAATGCAACCAATCATGTTGGTACTGGTAGGGGTAGTTGTGGTTTTTCTGAAGAAGTAGTACCTGATTCTGGGATCATCCATGCCTTTTTCCGTATGCATCAGCCACATGAGGTAATTAGACATAAATCCTGCCGGAGACCCTTCATATCCCAATTTGAATCTCGGATGGCGGCTTTCTGGATTGGTAGCCGTTGACCAATGAAATTCAAAATCGTAAACAGGATTATTAATAAATTGGTTTTCATCCAATATAGCTTGGATTTCATCCCATGAATTATCATTGACAAGCCTTGTATTGATGGCAATTTTCAGCAGCATTGTATTGGCTAACCTTTGCCATTTTGAGATAAGATTATCGAAGAATAAATCTCCCGACAGTGGTATCGAATTGCTGTCGAATTTACTTTTAGCATCTTCCAAAAGCATCTTTGCCGTGTCGTATAATGATTCGGCGGAGTCGGTTTGAGGGTTCAGGTTTCCTCCCCCTTGAAACGCTTCACTATACGGAACATCGCCGAACAAATCGACCAATGTCAGTAACACATATGCCTCGAGTACTTCAGTAGCGGCATACATATTCGGGTAGTCGTATTTTTCATCCAGTAACTTTTTAAGTGAATGAGCATCCATGAGAAATCCCGCATATGCGAATGACCAGATTTCGTTCATATCATCAGGTGAAAAAGCGGTAGAGTAAGTCGATGAACTACCCATTTGTGTCAGACGGGTTACGTCCATAGTCGGTGTATTTACCGCTTCGAAGAACGATACGAATCCCAATTGGATACCGGAGAAAAATTCAGCAGGATCCGCTTGTTCCAGATTCAATACATCCTCGTCTTCGCGCAGATCCATCTTGAATGAATCGCAAGAAGAGAATGAAATGGTAAAAACCAGTATCAGTAAGAATATTTTTTTCATGATAGAAATAATTTTGTTATTAGAAAGTAGCTTTAATGCTTAATCCGTAACGGCGGTTGGAAGGACTGGTGTTGATTTCGAACCCACTTCCGTTACTGGATACACTGGTTCCGATGGCATTGGTGTCGAAATGAATACCTTTGGGTGTATT
>CAZQPD010000228.1:0-2797 GCA_964595235.1 uncultured Polaribacter sp. | reverse complement strand
ATTGGCATACGAAATGAGTAAGGAATTGCCGGCGGATACGGAAAAAATCACCACTCCGTTAGGCGAAAAAGAAATTATATTACCTGCCATACGTCCCGTAATAGCTTCCGTATTACGTGCCGGTTTGCCGCTACACAGGGGCATACTCAACTATTTCGACCGGGCGGAGAATGCCTTTGTTTCCGCTTACCGTTTGGCAGATGGCAAAGGCGGATTTGAAATTAAGGTGGAATATTTGGCGGCACCGGATTTGGAAGGGAAGTATTTGATATTAGCCGACCCCATGCTCGCTACCGGGCGTTCCCTGGTAGCTACTTACCGCAGCTTGCTGATGCACGGACGGCCTTCATCCGTACATTTGGTGGCGGTAATCGGTTCTACCGCCGGTATCGATTACGCCGGAAAGCATTTTCCTGCAAATACCCACTTGTGGATTGCTGCGGTGGACGATACGTTGAATGCCAAAAGTTATATCGTGCCGGGCTTGGGAGATGCGGGTGATTTGGCTTTCGGAATGAAGCGGTAAGCGGGGGCATTTGCCGGAATACCCGGCAGACCCTACTTCGTCATCTCGATGATTTCCAAATCTTTGATTTGACTTTGGTGCAGAGAAAAGCGCAACATGGTTCGCCGCTTGTGAAAACTGTATTTTCCGGCAGCTCCGGGATTCATATGAAGCAAGCCGTGGGACTCGTCGTACATGACTTTCAGAATATGGGAATGTCCCGAAATGAAAATATCCACCCGGTGCGAGGCGATGAATTTCTTTACATGCGGACGGTACCGTCCGGGGTATCCGCCGATATGGGTCATATATACTTTTGCTCCTTCGCATTCGAAATACTGCATTCCGGGGAACCGCATCCGCAATTCTTGCCCGTCGATATTGCCGGTTACCGCCCGCAATACCGTGATTTTTTCAATCTTATCCACTACCTCTCCGCTGCCGATATCTCCGGCATGCCATACTTCGTCGGCTTGCCGTACATGCTTGATAATCCACGGGTCCATACAGGAATGTGTGTCGGAAAGCAAGAGAATTTTTTTCATCGTACGGAGCGGATTATTCCAAAGCCCGGTGGATTCTTTCTATGGCTGTTTCGAGTGTTTCGAGAGATGAGGCATATGATAGCCTCAAACAAGACGGTATGCCGAATGCTTCGCCGGGCACAGTGGCTACGAGTGCCTCTTCGAGTAGATACATTGCCAAGTCGGTAGCATGGCGGATGGAACGCCCTTTCAGTTCTCTGCCGAAATAATGGCTGATATCCGGAAAAATGTAAAATGCACCCATAGGGCGGTTGGTACGGAATCCCGGTATGTGGTCGAGGAGTTCGATGACCCTTTTTCTACGCCGGTCGAATTCGTCTATCATATAGCGGATGCTGTCCACCGGTGCATCGAGTGCGGCGATGGTGGCGCGTTGGGCGATACAATTGGCGCCCGAAGTAATCTGCCCTTGCATCTTGGTACAAGCCTTGGCTATCCATTCCGGGGCACCGAGATAGCCTATCCGCCAACCCGTCATGGAAAATGCCTTCGATACGCCGTTGACCGTAATGGTACGTTCGTACATACCCTCGATGGAGGCAAAACTCAGGGTTTTTACCCCGTAATTAATATGCTCGTATATTTCGTCCGAGATGATAAAAACACCGGGATGCTTTCTCAACACCGCTGCCAATTCTTTCAGTTCGTTTTCCGTATATACCGTTCCGGAGGGGTTGTTCGGAGAATTGAGAAACAACAATTTGGTACGCGCTCCGATATGGCGCTCCAATTGTTCAGGTGTGATTTTAAAACCACTCTCCACTGTGGTGGGGATGACCACCGGTACAGCTTGACTGAGACGGACAAGAGCCTCATAGCTGACCCAATAGGGAGCGGGTAGTAGAATCTCATCTCCGGGGTCTATCAGTGACATCACGGCATTTGCCAAGCTCTGCTTGGCGCCGGTGGACACTACAATTTGTTCCGGTTTGTAGTCCAATCCGTTATCCCGCCGGAACTTTCTGCTTATCGCTTCGCGTAATTCCAAATACCCGTTCACAGGAGGATAGGCGTGATAATTGTCCCGTATCGCTTCGATGGCTGCTTCCTTGATGAAGCCGGGGGTATTGAAGTCGGGCTCCCCGAGGCTCAAATTGATGACGTCTTTGCCGGCAGCTCGCATTTCCCTCGCTCTGTTGCTCATGGCTATTGTTTGTGATACGGGAAGGTTCTCAATCAGGCGGGATAGATTTCCGGACATATAGCTTATGGTATTGTGAAATGAAAGGACGAAAATACTTATTTTTTTGATATTTATGTTACACTGGTAATTCCGCAAACACCTTCTTTTTTTGGATGGTAAAATGTGGATAAGTTATTATCCCCACTTTCCAGTGAAATGACGGAAATGAGCAAAAGATTTCTCCCTCCGGTCGAAATGACACGGCTCCCCAACTATCAACTAAAAACTCAAAACTATCAATTATAAAAGATTTCTCACTCCGCTACCGCTCCGTATCGAAATGACAGCGCCGTGTCATTCCGAACGAGCGAGGCACGAGCGAGGAGGAATCTTTTGAAATGTGCAAAAAATAGCAAAGATTTCTCCCTCCCCTACCGCTCCGTATTGAAATGACAGTAAAAAAATATATTTCTATTCATTTATTTTTTTCAACACCTCCACGGCTTCCTTATCGAATTTTGAGAAGGCAAACCATTTCTTTCCCAAGTCCTTTAAACTTGCCCCGAAGTGGTAAATCTCCTTATTATCAATTATCAAAAATCTATCGTGTGATTTGTTAAATTT
>CAZQPD010000227.1:0-5758 GCA_964595235.1 uncultured Polaribacter sp. | reverse complement strand
GGTTGCTATTTGTTTGATTTAAGAAATTGTTCGGCTTGTTTTCGTAATCGTTGTTGATTTATTGCGTAGCCTTTTGTCAGGTAATCTTTAATAATTTGGTTTGCCCTAATTCTGAATTGTGTTCCCCGCTTTGAATTTACCCTATATCCAACAGAAATAATAACGTCGAGATTAAAATATTCTATTTTTCTGACAATTTTTCTTTTTCCTTCTTTTTGAACTATTGCAATTTTTGTAACAGTTGAGCTTCTCTCTAGTTCTTCATCTTTAAAAATATTCCTTATATGTCTGGATATTACAGACTTATTGCGTTCGAAAAGATGCGATATTTGGTTGAGATTTAACCAAACCGTTTCTTTTTCGAACTTCACTTCGATTGAAGTTTTGCCGTCAGAAGTTTTAAATATTTAAATTTCTGAATTTTTCATTTAACGAATATAAGATTCCACCTTGTCTTCCTGAAATTCCTTTTTGGAATTGAATTGTCTAATACGTTTACAACACTCATCTCCTGTCATCACCTTCATACCCTTTCCCTGCACGAGTTAATCATTTCTTCAAAACGAACCAAAATTTATCTTTTTTACCGTCAGCGGCTAATCGTCTTACCAACATATAAGAGGAGTAGTGCGTATGGTTTATATCAATATATCTACGTAAACCTTTTTCTTTCAATTGGTTGATGGTTATTAGCGCGCTCCGGCATATACCTCCCTGTCACTTTGCCGTTCCCTCTGTCATTCTACTGCCCGGGCTCTAATCCTGCCGGCAGAATGCTCTTTTTTCCTTATGTTTGTACATGATGAAAAAAGACTGGCAAACAGCCGCGGCGGAGCATTTTCCTTATCGCCCTACCCGGTCGCAAGAGCAGGCATTGTACGTATTTTCGCGTTTTGCCAACACGCGGGCGGAGCGCCCCTTGTGGTTGCTCAAAGGCTCTGCGGGAACAGGCAAGACGACACTCATACGTGCCCTTGCCGGGGCATTGCACGCCAGCGGTGTTCCATTGGTATTGCTCGCCCCGACCGGACGGGCGGCAAAAGTAATGTCGGCATATACCGGGCTCCCCGCCGGAACCATTCACAGACATATATATTATCCCCTTCCGGGAAATGCGGGGGGCGGTTTCCAGCTACGGAAAAATGCCTGCCGCGATACGGTGTTCATCGTAGATGAAGTGTCCATGATGCCGGATTCCTCTGCACCGGGTGAGACCCCTTTGCTCCGTGACCTTCTGGAATACGTCTATTCCGGTGCGGGTTGTAAACTCATCTTATCGGGTGACGAAATGCAGCTGCCGCCGGTGGGCTATTCCCATAGCCCCGCATTGGACAAAAATTATCTGCAAAACCGCTACGGAATGCGGGTGGCGGAGACAGTGCTCGATGAAACCGTCAGGCAGCAAGCAGACTCTGCTATCCTGCAACACGCCGTACGTCTGCGCGAACTCATCGATACGGACGAACGCTTCGTTTGGAGACCCGACGGCACGCAAATCATTATTCCGCAGGACGCATACGAATGGCAGGATTATTTGTACGAATCCTTCGGGGATACGGAAAGTGACGCAAGCCTGTTTATCACGCGTTCCAATATCCGGGCGAACCTGTTCAACCGTCAAATACGCCGGTATGTGTATGATGCGGAAGGACACCTCTCGCCGGGAGAATCGCTCATGGCGGTAAAGAACAACTATTTTTACCCGCAAGGGGAGAAAGACGCTTTTATCGCCAACGGCGAAAGGCTGAAAGTCTTGCGCGTTCACCGTATCGTCGAAAAGTCGGATTGGACTTTTGCCGAAGCGGAACTCCGTCTGGACGATAGTGGTTCCGCACCATTCGAAGCCGTACTCTGGTTGGATAGCTTGTATGCCGGACGCGCATCCATGCCACAGGACGAACGGCAGCGGCTGTTCGAAACGGTGGCTGCCGGATATCCGGGTCTCAAAGGGCGTGCCCTGCATACGGCGGTACGGAACGATCCGTATTTCCAAGCCTTGCAGGTGAAATATGCCTATGCCGTTACCGCCCACAAAGCCCAAGGAGGACAGTGGAAAAGGGTTTTTATCGAAAATCCGGTGAGGGAGGACCCCGCTAGCCCGGGATACAAGCGTTGGCTCTATACCGCATTGACAAGGGCTGTCGAAAAAGTATATTTGATAGGGTTCGATGGCGGGGATGTGGAAAAATAGTTACTTTTGAAGCCTGTATTTCTCTATTGTGATGAAAAGCGAAAAATACCCGGTACGCCTTTACTCCATATTACTGTTCCTACTGGTAGCCGTCGGGATGCTATCCTCATGCGGTAGCGGAAAACGCATTTCCCGGAAGGGGGAACTCATTCCCGGTAAATATTTTTCGGGGGTGCTGCTCTATGACCCGGAGTCACGCGATACATTGGTCTCCCTGAATGCTTCGCATTATTTCACTCCGGCGAGCACATTGAAATTGTTTACCCTGTACGTGGCTAACGAGGTATTGCCCGATAGTGCCCCCACCTTGTATTATGCCGAAACACAGCGAAATCTCTATATCAAACCCGCTGCCAATCCGGCATTCTTGCACGACAGTTTGCCCGATGCTACCTTTGCATTTCTCGAAAAGAGTAAAAAGGATATCATCGTAGTAGCGGATACCTTGTCCGATTTCAAATACGGTTACGGCTGGCAATGGGATGACTTCGAGTTCTATTACATGCCCGAAAAAAGCCTGTTTCCCCTGTACGGAAACCTGGTTCGCCTGTACCCGGACGGGCATATCGTACCTTCTTATTTCCAATCACAGGTCAGGGAGTCGCACCCTTTGGGCTTTGCCCGGGATTTCGATGCGAATGTCTTTTATCTGAACGGTCATGAACAGGTGCAGAAAATCCCGTTTATCACCTCTCCCGGACTCTCCGCACAATTGCTTTCCGATACCCTGCACCGCCCTGTTTTTTCTGGTTCCCTTCCGGAAAATGTCGTGTTGCGCCCCTATGTCAGTACCCCGTTGATACCTGTGTATAAACGCTTGATGGATGAGAGTGAGAATTTTATCGCCGAACAATTGATGCTGATGGTAGCCCGTGAGAAAACGGGGGTTTACCGTGTCGGTGATGCCATACGTTATGCCTTGGATTCCCTGCTGTCAGAACTTCCGGACCCGCCCCGTTGGGTGGACGGTTCGGGTCTGTCGAGATACAATATGTTTACGCCTGCCGATATGGTTTACCTGTTGGACAAAATGTACCGCGAATGGGGTCGGGAGAAGGTCTTTTCATTGCTTCCGTTCAACGGCAAGGAAGGGAAATTGTACCACTGGTATCCGTCGGAGACGAAATTCGTCTATGCCAAAACCGGTTCGTTGAGTAATCATCACAACCTGTGCGGATATTTGGTGGCAAAAAGTGGAAAAGTATTGATATTCAGTATAATGAACAATAATTTTACCCTGCCTTCCAAGCAGGTCAAAGAGCGGATAAACCGTATTTTGAAACGTTGGTATGAAAAATATTAAGAGATGCCGGTAAAAGCGTTTTTGGGAAATATTGCCTTGTGGGTCAGCGGTTGGAAAAGTCATTTTCCGGAGGAATACCGTAAAGATAAAATGGTATTGATAGCGGCACCGCATACATCGAATTGGGATTTGTTCTACGCCATGGCGGTATTCTGGAAATTGGGAATATCCGTGAAGTACTTCATCAAGGATGCCTATACGAAAGGCTTACACGGATATTTGTTCAAATCGATGGGGGCTATCGGAGTGGACCGCAAGCGGACAGGGAATCTGGTGCATCACGCTGCCGCCTTGTTGGAGAAAAACCGCGAAATGGTCATTATGGTACCTGCCGAGGGTACCCGGAAGCGGGTGGATAAGTGGAAAACGGGTTTTTATCATATTGCGTTGAAAGCGAAAGTGCCGGTGGGTTTGGGGTATTTGGATTACGGAAAGAAAGAAGCCGGGGTGGGAAAACTCGTCTATCTGACCGGGGATTTCGAGCAGGATATGGCGGAGATAGAGGCTTTCTACCGGGATATCACGGCAAAATATCCGGAACAGTACAACCCCAAGATATTTTGATGCGGATGCTAATAGGGTCTGCTGAAAAACTCAAAACCCACAACTACAAAAGATTTCTCACTCCGCTACCACTCCGTATCGAAATGACATGAACCTCCAACTATCAACTAAAAACTAAACACTATCAACTCACAACTACAAAAGATTTCTCACTCCGCTATCGCTCCGTATCGAAATGACACCGCTGTCATTCCGAACGAGCGACGTAAGGAGCGAGGAGGAATCTTTTCAAGTTATGTAAAGATTTCTCACATTCGTTCGAAATGACAGCACACCCCAACTATCAATTAATAACTCATAACTCACAACTACAAAAGATTTCTCACTCCGCTACCGTTCCGTATCGAAATGACACGCTCCCCAACTATCAACTCATAACTATCCACTAACAACTAAGACATAGATTTTTCCTGCATACCCTATTTTACCGGCAGGTAAATATCTGTAATCCAATCTGCCGGATTGGGGGATTTGGAGTGTCCGGCTACATACACTTCGAAGGGTTTGCCTTTACTGTCTATTTCGATACCTTCTTTCCGGGCGAAGTCGAAGGCTTTCCGCCATGCTTCATCGCTGTAACGGTAGCTTCCTTTCAGGCGGGTTTTGAAGTAGGTTCCCCTTTCCATATAGCCCAGGTTGAAGTCTCCTTCCGCCGTTACGCGTTCGCTGACCGGGACGCAGCAGGAAAATTCGGCTGTTTTTTCCGCTTCATCGTAACGGTGGTACAGGGTAAACGGGTGTCCCGATATGGGAAATTCCTTGCCGATACAGTAGAACAGTACAGCGGGCAGCATTTCGTCCATACGGGCGGGAATTTCATCGAAAGTACAGGTGGTGGTATTGGCGACGAAAAAACCACCGCTGTATTCCGTCACACCGAGGGGCGTGATACTGTATTCGTTCATCATTTGCCGGAGGCGCAGATCCAAGCTGTCGAGTGAATGCATCAGTATGTCTTTTACTTGGTCACCGGATTCCAAGCCGAGTAAGGCTTTGAATTTTCCACTGAAATCCCTTGTGCCGGATATACGGTAAGTCAGGCGGATAGCGGTAGTGGTTGTGTCGTCGATTTTCCATGACAGATATGCCGTACCGGGTGGGATATCCCGGGCATTTTCCGGTGTTCCGGACAGAATGGTTGCGTTCAACAGTCCTGCCAGCCGGCTCCGGGTATGCCGGAGTATGCCGGGTATTTCTTTGTCTATCAGTTCCGCCGGGGCTTCAATGTCTTTATGTGCTTCGATTTGAAATTGTCCGTCGCGGGTAGCGAGATAGAGTGAGAACAGGATAAACAAGGGGGCGAGGATAAAGAACAGTTTTTTTATGGTTTTCATTTTCCGGTGGATTGGAATTTTCGTATCAAAGATAGTATTTTCCGGGCTTGTGACAAGAAGCCCGGGGAAGCATCCGGCATTTGGCCGGATAGGATTTGGCGGAGTTCGCCGTGAATCCAGCGGGTGGTTTCCATATCGAGGCAGCCGGTACGGTAGAGTATTTGCATGGCAAATACCCGGTTGGCGACGGGGTATTCCTCGATGAGTTGGTGAAAGCATATTTCCGTCAGGGCGGGGAGTGAATCGCGCAAAGCCGCACCGGGTGGTTTGTTGTTTTTTAGCTTTTGTGAAATGAGGTGCAGGTAGATTTTATCGAGGGGGCGCAAGGCGGAATGATGGGTGATGCGGGGGAGGAGTTTTATTTTT
>CAZQPD010000226.1:0-9125 GCA_964595235.1 uncultured Polaribacter sp. | reverse complement strand
AACGACGGTATCCCCGATACCGTTGAGTACAACGGAGCCGACCCCTTGGCGGATGCCGACGGCGACATGATACCCCGTTACCGCGATACGGATTCCGGTGCGGATACCAACGGAGACGGTATCGTGGATTCATTCGATTTCGATGCCGACGGCATTCCCAATCATTTCGACCTCGATGCCGATAATGACGGATTGACCGATATCAGGGAAACCGGACATGCAGACCTCGACGCCGGAAACGACGGAATGACGGATAACGAAGTGGGCGAAAACGGACTGGACAACACACTCGAAAGTGACGATACCCAAGCGGCTACCATTACCTATTCCATACCCGATACCGATGCCGACCTGCTACCCGGTTACCTCGACATCGACGCCGATGCCGACGGTATCGTGGATAATATCGAAGCACAGCCGAGCGATGCTTATACCGCCCCTTCACCCCCGGATGCGGCAGGTATGGTCTATGACACGGGCTTACAGCCCGTAAATACCGATAACGACGGGCTCCCCGATTATCTCGATGATAATGCGGACAACGATATCCGCCCCGATATCCTCGAAGGCTGGGATAACGATTCCGACGGAACGGCGGAAACCACCGCTTCGGGAACAGATGCCGATGGTGACGGTCTCGATGACGCATTCGATACCGATACCGGCGGAGTCAATCCTGACAACGGGCAGACACCCCAATCTTTCCCCAATGCCGAAAATCCCGCAACTCCCGAATTGGATTGGAGAGAACTATACGGATTACAGGTAGCCGTGGAGGACGTTTCCGAAGTGGAAGGCAATACGATGAACTTCATATTCCGCTTGTTGGATAGGAACGGAACACCCGTGCCTCCTTCCGCAGCCGGGGTCTCGGCTTCAGCTACCGATATCTCGATCATTTTACAAACGGCAGACGGAACTTCCGGATCCCTTCCGGGAAATACCGCCGTAGCTCCTTACGATTATACGGCTGTCCCCGCGAGTACCTCTTTAATCATTCCCGCCGGCGAAGTTTCCGCATCAATAGACATTGATACTTACGACGATATTATCTATGAAAATGACGAACTCTTTACCCTGTCCGGGCAAATTACTACTTTCAATACTTTGAACACAGAACTTTCCGCCACAGGTACCATCCTCGACAATGAGGAACCACCGTCGGTATCCGTCACTGACGATGAAGTGGACGAAGGGGTAAGCCTGCACCATGTCATCACATTGTCACATCCTTGTTCCACACCCGTGCAAATGGTATTGAATACCGAGGACATTACAGCCACATCACCAGATGACTACGAACCCATTTTGAATGTGCCCGCCGTCATCGAACCGACACAGGACGAAAACGAACCGAACTTGCAATACGACGTCTATATCCCTACGGTGGTGGACAATGTGGATGAACCCGATACCGAGGAATTAAGATTGCATGTACAGATAACGGGAGACAATACCACGGAGTCTCAAATCCAAGCCACCGGCTTGATAAACGACCTCGAACCATTGCCCGTATTATCGATAAACAACCCCGTAGTAGTGGAGGGCGAAATGTTGCAATTTATCATCACCTTGTCTAATTTGAGCTACCAGGATATCGTTTTCCAGTTGCATACGGCTGACGGTACCGCAACCGCCCCGTTCGACTACGAACCGCTTTCATATTCCGGGGTGATACCGGCACTGACCGGACAAGTCGAGGTGTATGTGCCTACCTTCGACGATACCCTCGATGAAAGTACCGAGGATATGCAACTCGTCATGCAGATGCTATCCGGCAATACGGAAAATGATTATGCGGAAGGTACGGGGTCTATCAAAGATGACGATATGCCCGATTTGTTCTCACCGAACCACGACGGGATGAGCGATACGTTTGTCATCGACGGATTGGAGGACTTTCCCGGTTTTATTTTGAAAATATACGACCGCTGGGGAAGTCTCATTTTCGAATACGAAAACAAAGGAAATCCGAATCCGGTGTGGTGGGACGGAACGATGAACGGAAACCCGGTCCCCGAAGGGGTGTATTATTATGTTTTGGATTTTAATGACGGACATACGGAAGTCAAAACGGGATTTGTACAACTTATCAGGTAGGAACATTATGAAAAAAATATATTCCATCATATCATTATCCCTTTTCGTTCTTGTCGTCAATGCGCAGCATTTGCCGCATTATACGCAGTATATGTACAATATGCATATTCTCAATCCGGCTTATGCAGGTGCCCGTGCCGACTTGAGTATAGGCTTGCTCTCCCGTATGCAATGGGTAGGTGTGGAGGGTGCGCCCAAAACCAGTACCTTGGCGGTAAGCGGACGGATATCCGGCGGTTTGGCTTTCGGATTGACTGCGGTAAATGACCGGTTGGGCTTATACAGCGGTACGAACCTGAACCTCGATATGTCTTATACACTTGCCTTATCGCGTTATGACCGCTTGGCGTTGGGTATCAAAGGCGGTATGGAATGGTACCAAAACAAGTTGAGCCAGGGTATCACTCCCGATGATGAAACCTATCCGGACCGTAGCGGCTCCGCCGTGGATGCGGGTGCGGGGGTTTATTATTACAATGAAATTCTATACCTCGGCTTGTCGGTGCCTTCCCTGGTGAAATCCGGGAAATTCAGCTTGGATAATACGGTTCCGGCATCCGGTGACAATATTAATTTTTTCCTTACCGGAGGAGCGCTTTTCGAATTGAACGGAGATATGTATTTCAAACCTTCTGCCATGCTAAAATACGTTTTCGGCGCTCCTTTGTCCGTCGATATCAATGCCAATTTACTATACCGTGAAAAACTGGAGTTCGGTTTGTCATACCGGTACGGGGAATCCGTTAGCGGGCTGGTGGCATTGATATTGAACAAGCAATTCAGAATAGGATATACTTATGACTTCACTCTGAACGGTTTGGGTACCGGATACGGGGATTCCCATGAGTTGATGCTGTTGTACGATTTGAAATTAAAGCGCCGCGGACGTTGGTTGGATAACAGTCCTTGTTATTTTTAATCCCCTGATTGTCCGTTATATAATGCACCGGTGAGTTTCAGTAAATCGATTTCCGACAATTTGGCGTCATACATGGCGGCATAGACGGCGTTTTCGGCATTCAACAAGTTGAGTTGTGCCTGGCGGAATTGCAGGGAATTGATATTTCCCGTATCGAACATTTCTTTGCTTCGCAAATAATTCAGGCGGGCGGTTTCCAGGTTTTCTTTTGCGGTTTTCCACAGGGACAAATTGTTCTCGTAGGTGTCGTAGGTGTTCAGTAGCAGGGTGCGTAGCTGTTGTTCGGTTTTTTCTTTTCTGATAAGGGCGGTTTCGGTTTGAATTTTGGCTTGTTGCCGGCGTATTTTGGTATTTCCCCCGTCGAAAATATCCCATGACAGGGACAATCCGTTGTTCCAACCGTAATTGGTAATTTGCATAGCGGTGGAGGAACCGGGCGGATTGTCGCTATAATTCCAGGAATAGGACGTGGAAAATGCCAAATTGGGGTACAGGGCGGTTTTTTGTAGTCTTTCGGACAGTTGCAGCAGTTCGATGTTTTTCTGCAAACCCAACAAATCTTTATTCTCTTCCAGCCGTTCCAACAATTCCTCACGCGAAGGTATGATGCCGAAATGCACTTCTTTTTCCACCTCGAAATCCGTACCGGTATCTTTTTCACCGATTATTTGCAAGAGGTTGCGTTTTAAGTTGTTCAAAGTAGTGAGACTTTGGACATAGCGTAGGCTGTCGTTGTCGGTATCCACCCGGGCATTGAGCACTTCCAGCTTGTTGCCTTGTCCGAACTCGTAGCGGTAACGGGCACGTGTAAGCCTTTGTTTGGATATATCGAGTGCCTCTTCGAGCATTTGGGTTTGCACGTGTGCCAATGCGGTGCGGTAGTAGGCGGTATAATAGCTGTTCAAGGCTTTTTCGAGGGTGTTTTGTGCTTCTATTTCGCTGATATGCAGCTTTTCTTTGAGTTGTTTTTGTAAAATTTTACGGCGTCCGCCGCTATACAACAAATAATTGACACCGAGGGAGGCATTGTATTGTGAGGATTCCGCATTAGTAACGCTGATGGTAGTGCCTCCGGAGAGTTCCATATCCTGGTTGCCGAGACTGTACGAGGCATTTCCGTTCAGTTGTACACGGGGCAGGTAGCCCGAATTGTAGATACCGGTGTTGATGCGTGCACTTTCCACTGATTTTTCCGACAGGCGGATATCGTAATTATTCAGCAGTAACTTTTCGATTCCTTCGTCAAGAGTCAGTGTCTTTTGTGCCAGTATGTTGACAACCAGCAGGGTGGATAGCAATGTCAGGCTGATTCGGTTCATTGTCATGTTTTTTTCACTGGTTATTTTTCGATGAATTCATCTTCTTTCATCTCGATGATTACGCGTTCTACTTCTTCGCGCGAGACCTCTTTCCCCGTCCATAGCCGTTTTGCCGTTACCCTGACGGAATTCCATACGGATAGGAGCAGGGGTAAGAACAGCAATGTCAGGAATGTGGAGATGATAATACCGTAGGATATGGCGATAGCCATGGGTTTGAGGAAATGTGCTTGCATGCTTTTTTCCGACAGCAGGGGCATCATACCGGCTACCGTCGTGATAGAAGTGAGGAAAATAGCCCTGAACCTCGACCTGCCGGCTTGTATCAAGGCGTCGTCGAAGCGGAGCCCCTCGCGAAGGTAATTGTTGAATTTGGTGATGAGTACCAGACCGTCATTGACCATGATACCGATGAGCGCTACGATGCCGAGCCACGATAGAATGTTGATTTTGAACCCGTGCAGGTAGTGCCCCCAAATCACCCCTATCATACTGAATGGAATTAAAAACAGCAAGATAATGGGTTGGCCGTACGAACGGAAAGTAAAAGCTATAATCATATACATTAACAGCATGATGGGAACCAGAACCAGCGGCATGGATTTTTTTACTTTTTTCATTTCCCTGTTTTGTCCTTCGAAGCTGGCTCTGATACCGGGGTATTTTTTCCTGATTTCCGGAATGATGTTCGTTTTGATGCTATCGAGTAGTTCGGTAGGGCTGTCTTTTCGTGAACGCAAATCGGCTTCTACGCTGATTTCCCGGATTCCGTTCAGGTGGTTGATGGCGATATCCCCCCTTTGAATACTGAAATCGGCGACTTCCGATAGCGGTACCCGTTTTCCCGAAGGGGTAATGATTCTCATTTGTTTCAATTGCCCGGGGTTCATACGGTTCTTCCGGTCGTATCTGACCCAGACTTTTATTTCGTCTTGCCCACGTTGGAAGCGTTGTGCCTGGTATCCGAAAAATGCACTTCTGACTTGTGTCATCAAGGTCCGGAGGTCGAGTCCGAGGGGTACGGCGGTGGGTTTGAGGCGGAGACGTATTTCTTTGATACCTTCCGGGTCGTTGTCGGTGATGTCTTTGAGTTGTGGCATCCGGTGCAGCCGGGATTTGAGCATGACCACGGCGTTTTTCAACTCGTCAATATCATAACTCATCAGTGAGATGTTGATAGGCATACCGCCCATGTGGGTACCTGACCCGAATGAGAGGTTTTCCGCCATGGGTATCTCGCCGACAGAGTCCCTCAAAGCAGCGGTAATGATATCGGCGGGAAAATCCCTTTGGTCACCGGGAAGCAGGTTCAACAGCAAGCTCCCCTGTGAAGTACCGGGACCCAAATGGATGATATAATTCTGGATGACCTGTTTCCCGTTATTTTGTTTTTTTGTAAAATATTCGTTTACCCTTTGGGCTTTTTGTTCCATCGATACCAGTAACGAGTCCGTAATCCGTTCGTTGGTACCTTGCGGAAGTTGGAGTTTTACTTCTATTTTGTCACTGGCTACCGAGGGGAAAAAGGCAGCTTTTACAATCCCTGCTTTCAAAGCGCCGAATGAGAGGATAAACAAGGATAGAGGAATGACGATACCCAGGAAACGGTTGTGCAGGAAATACTCGAGATAAGGTACGTACAAGCGGTCCCTGACCCAAGCGAGCGCTTTCCCGGCCGTACGGTTCAGCAGGTTGAGCCACCGCAATACGGTATTTTCCTCTTTTTCGTCGTCGCGCATTAACGACTTGGAATGTACGATATGGGCGGGTAGTATGATAGCGGCTTCTATCAGGGATACGCTCAATGTCAAGGTGACCACCGTGGATACTTCGCTGAAAAAATCACCCATTCTCCCGTCGATAAAGTAGAATGCCGAAAAAGCCAATAGCGTGGTGATGATGGATGAAAAAACGGGTGGTATTACTTCCACCGTTCCGTCCACGGCTGCGCGGATACGGGATTTGCCTTTGTCGTGGTAGTGGTGGTAGATGTTTTCACCTATTACGATTCCGTCATCGACCAGAATACCTATGACGATGATCATACCGAACAGCGAGAGTACATTGATGGTAATACCTGCCGTATGCAGAAAAATAAGCATTCCGAGGAATGAAATGGGAATGCCGGCTGCCACCCATATCCCGAGGCGTGCATTGAGAAACAGGCTTAACATCAGAAGGACCAAAACCACTCCCAATGCCCCGTTTTTCAGCAGTAAGCGGGTTCTTTGTTTCAAGGGAATGGACATGTCCTGTGCGATATCCAGATGGACGTTCCGGTGTCTTTCGTTGAAATCCGCCAGGTATTTTTTTACTTTTTCAGCGGTACCTATCAGGTCTTCGGTATTGGTATTCCGTATGGAAATGCTGACGGCTTTCTCACCGTTGAAGCGTATCCTGTCGGGGTTTTCTTCCCATTTGTCGCGTACAGCGGCTATGTCTTTCAGCCGGATGGCAGCACCACTTGGTAAACTTCTGACCACCAGGTTTTCCAAATCCCCTGCATAATATCCCCTGTGCGCTGCCCTGATCAGGTAGCTGTCCCGGTTTGTCTTAATCATACCCCCGGTCATCAGCAGGTTGTATTTCTGGACGGCGGCGGCGACTTCCCGGAAACTCAACCGGTAAGACAGCAGGTCGTTCTCGCGGACGGCAATTTCGATTTCTTCGGCAGGAAAGCCGCTCAATTTGATTTGTGAAATTCCGTCCATAGCGAGCAGGTCGCTTTCTATTTTCCGGGCTTCATCTTTTAGTTCGCGCAGACTTACTCCTTCCCCGCTGATAATCAGGTCGATGGTAGGTCTTTGGAATACCTGTTTGGCTATGATGGGAGGCTCCATTTCCGCAGGAAATGAGGGAACCCTGTCCACGGCGTTTTTTACATCTTGTAAGACGACGTCAATATTGCTGTCAAAAGTGGTCTCGACCAATATGGTAGCCGTATTTTCCCTCGATACGGAGGTTACGCGGTCTATCCCCGTTACCCCTTTGAGGTTTTGTTCTATCTTCTGTACGATACCTTCCTCTATTTCTTGCGGGGAAGCTCCCGGATAGGTCAATTGAATGCTGATGATACGGTCCGGTACCAGCGGAAAAAACGACGATTTCAGCTTCATAGCCCCGATGATTCCGAACAGGATAACGGCTATGATGAATATGTTTACGGCTACCGGATATTTGATGAAATATCGAATAATGTTTTTCATAGCCCTTATGATTTTGTTTGTACGACGGGTATGGCTTTTTTACCCGTTTTTTCCGGTGGCAAGTTTTCGGTAACCCAAAGAGTGCCTTCCGGTAAGCCGGTGACCCATACCGATTCACCTTGGTAGAAAACCGGGGTGATGGATTGCCATTGCAAAATGCTGTCGCGGATGACGGGAATTTTTCCGTCCTCATGCAGAATGTCACGCGGTATCCGGACGGCATCCGTGACCTTTCCGGCCGGTATTTCCGCTTCGAGGTACATACCTTCTTTCAGGTTTTTCCCTTTGACACTTATGTAGGCGGCAAGCGTGTGCGTTTGGATATCTATCACGGGGTTGATACGGATAATGGTACCGGTAAGCGATAGCTTGCCGTCCAAGGTATGCAGTTTTACCTGTTTGCCGGTATGAATGTAGGACAGGTATTGTGAGGGGATGTCCGCTTGCATTTCATAGGAGGACAGGTCTTTGAATACACCCAGCTTTTGTCCCGGACGAACCATACTTCCGGGAGAGGTGGTCGTAAGGGTAAGGTATCCGGAGAAGGGTGCCGTAATGCGGTATTTTGACATTCTGATTTCGGCGTTTTTGACTTGGTAGTACAGGCTGGTGATTTTTCTGCCGGTGATAAAATAACGCTCTTTGTCCGAGTCGAAAGCGGGCAAGGGGGGGAGTGTTGTGTTCATATCGATAGCCGACAGGTAGGAATACCATTTGTCATAAGCCGCCGGGAAATCCATTTTGATATCCGGCATGACAGCAGTCAGCGAGCTGATAAAATTGCTCTTCAACGAGCGCAGGTTTGCTGCAAATTCCTGTGCATCGATACGCAGGATGGTTTCGCCTTTGGCAAAATACGAACCCGGCTTAAAATCCCTCTTCCCTCGACGCATGATCCCTTGTACTTCCGGTACGACGTCCATACTCTCTTTGGCGTTCAAAACCCCTTGTACTTCGATGGAAACGGGATAAGTCCCGGGATTCGCCACCCTGACGGGTACTTCGGGTATTCCGGGCTGTATCCCGGTGGGTTTTCTATTCCGTGCAGACCATTTCTTGTTGATATACAAAGTACCTGCTATAATGAGGATTCCTGCGAGTATGCTTATGTATTTTTTCATCCGTCGGTCTTTTTGTTGAGTTCTTCGATGATGTTGTTTTTAAATTTTTGAATCAGGGACAAAGCGGTTTCCAATTCGCCGGGCGTAAAGCCTTTCTGTAACCTTTCGATGGTGGCAATCATCACGGGAAGGCTTTTTGCAAAGCATTTTTCGCCTTCGCGGGTGAGAAACACTTTCCGTTTTCGCTTGTCACCCCGGGCTATCCGGCGATAGATATAGCCTTTGTCTTCGAGTTTGCGCATCAGACGCGCCAATGTGGTTTTGTCCCTTTCTGTGATATGGGCTAATTCATTCTGCGTCAATCCCTTTTCATAATATATACGCGCCAGTACGACCCATTGTTCCCGCGTGAGTTCTATACCGTGTGATGCCAGCCTTTCGTTTATCAAGGTGCCCAACATTTTCCCGGTTTTCCCTATCAGTGGCGCTATGTAATCTTCGTATTTCATTTGACATTTTG
>CAZQPD010000225.1:0-3639 GCA_964595235.1 uncultured Polaribacter sp. | reverse complement strand
CGGCAGACCCACTACCAAGCCGGTGTATCGCAGCGGCAAGCCGGCGGGTACGGTAAAGCCTTCCGGCAGACCCACTACCAAGCCGGTGTATCGCAGCGGCAAGCCGTCAGGTACGGTAAAGCCTTCCGGCAAACCCACCGCCAAGCCGGTGTATCGCAGCGGCAAGCCGTCAGGTACGGTAAAGCCTTCCGGTAAACCCATCACCAAGCCGGTATATCGCAGCGGCAAACCCTCGACAGAAACGCATGCGAAACGAAGCCGTAGCAGCCGTTCACAAGGGAAAATATCTTCCCGCAGGAGTTCCGGAACATCCCGCTCACACCGGTCGCATCCGGAAAAATCAGCGGGGATGATGAAATCCAAACCGGGAAAACGTACTAGAAAGTAAGAGGCAATTGATTATAAGATGCCGGAAAGCCGCAAGGCTTTCCGGCATCTTTTTTTACAGGTCTTTCAGGTACCATTCGCTTGTTTTCCGGATGACTTGTTCTACCGGTTCGAAGGTAAACCCGGAACGGGTTTTTATTTTTTCAGCCGTATAAAAGTGTTTTTCCAAGGCGGCTTTGGCACTGTGCCGGGTTACCAAGGGAGGCTTGCCGGTGAGGGCGGAATAGAGGGTGGCGAGTCTCCAGGCGGCGCCGGCTTTGAAAGGGGTTATTTTTTTGTAAGGAGGGCGTACATGCAGGCTTCCGGCAATCAGGGTGAACATTTCGCGGAAGCTCAAATTTTCCGACACCAGGATATACCGCTCCCCGGATATGCCGTTTTCGCAGATCATGCGCATAGCCCGTACCACATCCCATACCCCTACGAACCCGTTTATTCCTTCGGAATAATAAGTGAACCCCTTATGTACCAGTGGGAAAAACACACCTGTGTTCTTGTGCCAAAACCCCGGACCAATGATGACACCGGGATTGACGATACAGGCGGATAAGCCTTCTTGTGTGCCGCGCCATACTTCCATTTCGGCGCCGTATTTGCTGATAGCGTAATCGTAATTGTTCAGTTCGGGATTCCAAGGGGTTTCTTCATCCACCGGGGTTCCGTCCGTGTGTTTTCCGAAAACGGCGATACTACTGACGTGGCAAAACCTGCGGATTCCGTGGTGCAAGGACAGGTTGACCATATTGGCGGTGCCCGTTGTATTGATTTGCCGTAAGGCTTCTGCATCTTTCCCGGCGAAGGATACAAAGCCTGCTGCATGATAGACCGTGTCAATCGATTGGAGAGCTTTGTCCAATGAATACAAATCCGTGATATCGGCTTTTATCCATTCGACTTGTGAGAAAGCTTTCCCGTGGTTATCGAAATAATAGGAAAAAACTTTCCGGGTATGGCGTAAGTGTTCCTCATTCCGGTAGATGGCGCGGACTTTTTTCCCGTCGCGAACCAATCCGGCGAGCAAGTGGGAGCCGACCAGCCCGGTGCCACCGGTGACCAATATTTTTCCGGGCTTGTTCATGAGCCGTTTTTCCTGAATAAAGTCTTTACTTTGCGTATCATCGGGTCATCCGGCAGATAATATTTGTAATACGTATGGGTATCGAACAGCTCTTCGATAAAGAGTAATTTCAAGTGTTTGCAGATATCCTTTTTATTCCACTGATGATAGCTGCGGGTGATGCGTTTGCGGCGGTATTGTTTGCAGATTTGCTCCCGGCTGAAATACCCGTCGAAATCTTCCGGGGATAGATTTTGCAACTTATTGCGGTGTTTGTCGATATATTCGAACACGAATCTGTTCATATCACCGTAAAAAGCCGGAAAGTAGAAACTGCTGTCACGTGGTACGAAAATATCCGGGATAATGCCCCCGCCGCCATATACGGTTTTTCCGCCCGGAGTGGTGAATTTCAAATTTCATTGACCGGAATGCTGTCCCTGTGAAATAATTCACCGTTGTGCAACCGGTAGAGGTGGTCGTTGAAGTATTCGTCGTTTTCCCCTTTGGTGTAGGGTTTTTGGATGGAGCGTCCCGTGGGGGTAAAATACTTACCTGTTGTCAGCCGGATGGCGGACCCGTCTCCCAGGTCCATTTCCTGCTGTACGAGTCCCTTCCCGTAGGTTCTTCTGCCGATGATGGTCGCCCGGTCGTTGTCTTGCAGAGCGCCAGCCACGATTTCGCTTGCCGAGGCGGAATTTTCATCTACCAAGACGAAAACTTGTCCGTTTTCGAAAAGTCCGTTGTCCTGTGCGAACACCTTGTCTGTTACCTGGTTTTTTCTCCGTGTTTCTACGATGGGCAAGCCTTTTTCTAACAGTTCGTCGGCTACTTCCACTGCCATGTTCATATATCCTCCGGTATTTCCACGAAGGTCGAGTACCAAAGCCCGCATGCCCGATGCGGTGAGTTTTTCCAGCGCTTTGTGAAATTCTTCACGGGTATTCTTGGCAAACCTGATGATACGGATATATCCCAACCCTTCGTCTATCATGAGGCTGGCGGGGACGCTTTCTATATTTACTTCTTCTTTGGCGAAGGCGACGTCCAGGATGCTGTCTCCGGATTTCCGGTATATTTTCAGGGCGATTTCGTCATTTTTGCTTTTTTTTATTTTCTCGACGATTTGTTCGCTGTCATAGAGTTTGCCGTACAGGGTGTCCCCATCGACAATCAGGATGCGGTCACCGGGGAGCAATCCGGCTTTTTCGGCAGGTCCGTCGTGTATCAAACTGGCTATGACTACCGTATCGCGGTATAAGCGGAAGCGAATACCTATACCTTTGAATTTCCCGTTCATCTGTTCGCGTGTCCGCTCCAATTCTTCTTTGGGGATATATACCGAATGGGGGTCGAGACTGCCCATGATATCATCGATAGCTATTTCGAGTATGGAGTCGGTGTTGACTTCTTCGACGTATTCATGGCGGATGAATTGGAGGAGTTTCCTTATTTTGACTTCTTCGGGATTTTCCGGGAACAGGCTGAATTTTTTTGAAAAATCCAATTGACTCCCGAGCATAATTCCAAAGATGACCGAGAGGGTTATGGCGATGATGATATGTACGTGTCCGGGTTTATTCATCGGTGTTTTCCAAATGCGTGATTTCCACACCCGCCTTGCGCAGAAAATCCAACCCGGAGGTGTCGCTGTATGCGGTTTTATATACCACTCTTTTGATTCCCGACTGGTGAATGAGTTTGCTGCACTCCCGGCAGGGGGACAAGGTCAGGTACAGGGTGGCGTTTTTGCATGACTGTGTAGAGCCTGCCACTTTTAGTATGGCATTGGCTTCGGCATGCAGTACATGCCATTTGGTTTTGTTGTTTTCATCCTCGCAGGTGTTGTCGAAGCCCGTAGGGGTACCGTTATAACCGTCTGATATGATCATCCTGTCTTTGACGATAAGGGCGCCTACTTTTTTCCGTTTGCAATGAGAGAGTTTTGCCCATTCTTCCGCCATACGGATATAAGCAAGGTCGTATTTTTTTTGTTTGTCTGATTTCACGACGGATAGACATTTACATTCGTAACAGCAAAGCTAAAAAATTATTGTGGAACGATGGTGGGAAAAATTTTATTCCCTGTGGTGTGATAATGTAGGGTCTGCTGTAATTAGGGTCTGCTGAAAAACTCTCAAACACGTAAAAGAGAATGAGTTACGCAATAATATCATTAGTAAAACGCAAGGAAA
>CAZQPD010000224.1:0-8291 GCA_964595235.1 uncultured Polaribacter sp. | reverse complement strand
AATGTTAATGGTCTTGACACCTTTTCCTCCCCGGTTGGTGATGCGGTAATCGTCCAGGTCGGAGCGTTTTCCGTATCCGTTTTCGGAGACTACCAGTACATCGCTTTCGTGGTTATTGATGGATATCATTCCTACCACTTCGTCATCCGGCCCGCTGAGGCGGATACCACGCACACCTGATGCGGTTCTACCCATGGGTCTGGTCTTACTTTCGTCGAATCGAATGGCTTTGCCGGAACGCGCCGCCAACATGATTTGGCTATCGCCTGTGGTGAGTTTGGCACTAAGTAGTTCATCCCCCTCCTTGATAGTAATAGCTTTGATACCGTTGGCTCTGGGTCGTGAATAAAGTTCCAGTGAGGTCTTTTTCACTTGTCCTTTTTTGGTCGCCATGATGACGTAGTGGTTCTTGACATATTCCTCGTCTTTGAGGTTTTGGGTAACGAGGTAGGTCATTACTTTGTCGTCATTTTCTATATTTATCAGGTTCTGTATCGCTCTACCTTTTGAGGTTTTGTTTCCTTCCGGAATTTCGAATACGCGCATCCAGAACACTTTACCTTTCCGTGTGAAGATGAGCAGGTATTGATGGTTGGTAGCGACGAACATATCTTGCAGGAAGTCTTCGTTGCGTGTGGATACGCCCCGGTGCCCTGTTCCGCCGCGGTTTTGAACTTTGTATTCGTCCAGTTTGGTGCGTTTGATATACCCGGCATGTGATACGGTGACGAGCATTTTGTGGTTGGGGATAATGTCTTCGACATTAAAATCTCCACCTGAGTAGTCGATTTCGGTACGTCTTGGGTCTCCGTATTTCTCTTTTATTTCCAGCAGTTCGTTTTTGATGATTTGCATACGCCTTTCCTTCTTGTCCAGGATGTCTTTCAGGTCGTCGATGAGGATGCGTATTTCTTCGTATTCTTTCCTCAATTTGTCTTGTTCGAGACCGGTGAGTTGCCGCAAGCGCATTTCCACGATGGCTTTGGCTTGGATTTCGGATAGTTCGAAGCGTTTTTCGAGGTTGCTACGTGCTTCGTCGGCGTTGGATGAGGCACGAATGATTTTTATGACTTCGTCGATATTGTCCGAAGCGATGATGAGACCTTCCAGGATATGAGCTCTTTTTTCGGCTTTATCCAGTTCGAACCGGGTACGCCGTACCACGACTTCATGGCGGTGGTCCACGAAGTGGCGGATGAGGTCTTTCAGGTTGAGTTGTTCGGGTTTTCCGTTGACCAGCGCCACATTATTTACACTGAAAGAAGTCTGCAATGCCGTGTATTTGAACAATTTGTTCAGTACGACATTGGGAATGGCGTCGCGTTTGAGCATATAGACGATACGCATACCGTTGCGGTCGCTTTCGTCCCGGATGTTGCTGATGCCTTCGAGTTTTTTCTCGTTGATAAGGTCGGCTGTTTTCTTGATCATCGTGGCTTTATTGACCAGATAGGGTATTTCTTCTACGATGATAGCTTCTTTGCCGTTGATTTCCTCGATACGGGTTTTTGCCCGGATGATGATTTTTCCTTTTCCTGTTTGGAAAGCTTCCCGGACGCCTTCATATCCGTAGATAATGCCTCCGGTGGGGAAATCAGGGGCTTTAATATATTGCATTAATCCGTCGATATCAATTTCGTTATCATCGATATATGCGATAATTCCGTCCACTGCTTCCGAGAGGTTGTGCGGGGGCATGTTGGTTGCCATACCTACGGCGATTCCCGATGCGCCGTTGATGAGTAATCCGGGGATACGGGTAGGCAGTACGGTGGGTTCCCACAGGGTGTCGTCGAAGTTTAGTTTGTGATCTACGGTGTCTTTGTCGATGTCGGCGAGCATTTCTTCCGACAGTTTTTTCATGCGGGCTTCGGTATATCGCATGGCGGCGGGATTATCGCCGTCAATCGAACCGAAGTTTCCTTGTCCGTCTATCATCAGGTAGCGTACGCTCCAGGGTTGTGCCATACGAACCATGGAATCATATACGGAGGTATCTCCGTGCGGGTGGTATTTACCCAATACTTCCCCTACGATACGGGCTGATTTCTTATGTGGTCCGGTGGATTTAATCCCCAGTTCATGCATGCCGTACAATACCCTGCGGTGTACGGGCTTGAGTCCGTCCCTGACATCGGGGAGCGCCCGTGATACGATGACTGACATAGAATAATCTATGTAAGCCGTTTTCATTTGCTCTTCAATATTAATCGGTATTATTCTCTCTCCGTTGTTCATACGTATTTAATCTTTAATTTTTTCCGTTTAGGTGATACATAAATTTTTGAAAATGCAAAGTACGAATTTTTTATATTTTACCAATGGTTTTGATCCTTTTTTTCCATTTTTTTATTAACAATCCGGTGTGGGAAGCTTCACGAAAAATATTGTAACTTTACCCTTTGAAAAATCACCGGATTTACCATGGATGAAAATTTTAAAAAAGAACTGAAAGATGCGCTGATATTCAGCCGTGAAGAGGCTTTGAGGCTCGGGCGGAATTATATAGGTACCGAACATTTGCTTTTGGGTATATTGCGTGGTGGAGATAATGTGGGTACCCGGATATTGAAAAATATAGGCACCCATATTGATGTCCTCAAAGACAGGCTGGAGCGGATTAGCCCGGATGTCAACCCCGTGGGTTTCGGTAAGGTTTCCCGCTTACAATTGACCCGGCAAGCCGATAAGGTGTTAAAAACCACCCACTTGGAGGCCCGTCTCTATAATGATGAAAAAATAAATACCGCACATGTGATACTTTGCATTCTCAGAAATGACAATGACCCGGTAGCGAGGATATTGAACCAACATAAAATCACCTATGACAAGTATAAAGATACGTATTCGGAAATGTACGTAAACGACCGCAATGATGATTCCAAGACCACACCCCATGCCTCTGTTCCGGGAGAAGGTGAAGAGAAAGAAAGGACTTCCGGAAGGGAAGGGAAATCACATAAGAAAGATAAGAAAAGTAATACGCCCATATTGGATAATTTCGGCAGGGATCTGACGGGATTAGCCTTAAAAGGTAAATTGGACCCCGTGGTAGGCAGGAAGGAAGAGATTGAGCGTGTTTCACAAATATTAAGCAGGCGTAAGAAAAACAATCCTTTGCTCATCGGCGAACCGGGTGTGGGTAAATCCGCCATTGCCGAAGGCTTGGCACTCCGCGTCATTCAGCGTAAGGTATCCCGGGTTCTTTACGACAAACGCATCATTGCTTTGGATTTGGCCAGTTTGGTAGCCGGAACCAAATACCGTGGTCAGTTCGAAGAAAGGATGAAAGCATTGATGAACGAACTGCAAAAGAACGATGACATCATCCTGTTTATCGATGAAATACATACCATAGTAGGTGCCGGAGGCGCTACCGGTTCCCTTGATGCATCCAATATGCTCAAACCCGCTCTCGCCCGTGGTGAGATACAATGTATCGGCGCCACCACATTGGACGAGTACCGTCAATACATTGAAAAAGACGGAGCACTCGAAAGGCGCTTCCAAAAAGTCATGGTGGATCCCACTACCATTGAGGAAACCATCGAGATACTACACAATATCAAAGACAAATACGAAGATCACCACCATGTCATCTATACCGATGAGGCACTGGAAGCCTGTGTGAAACTCACCCACAGGTATATGACCGACCGTTTTCTGCCGGATAAAGCCATTGATGCTATGGACGAAGCAGGCTCCCGTATTCATATCAACAATATAGAAGTCCCCAAAGTAATTTTGGATCTGGAAGAACAACTCGATAAACTCAAGCAGGAAAAAGCTCAAGTAGTAAAACTTCAAAAGTACGAAGAAGCTGCCAAGCTGCGGGATATTGAAAAAAATATTGAGGAAGAACTGGTAAAAGAACAGCTAAAATGGGAAGAAGAAGCCAAGCTTCTCCGTCATAAAGTAACCGAGGAAGATGTCGCCGAAGTCGTATCCATGATGACGGGAATACCTGTCAATAGAGTGGTGGAAGCAGAAAGCAAACGCCTGAAAGAACTGCCGGCGCTCATCAAGTCCAAAGTCATCGGCCAAGATGAAGCGGTAGAAAAAGTAGTAAAAGCCATCCGGAGAAATCGCGTAGGCCTCAAAGATCCCAACAAGCCCATCGGTTCTTTCATATTCCTCGGACAAACTGGTGTGGGAAAGACACAGCTCGCCAAGGTATTGTCGAGGGAACTATTCGATACCGATGATGCATTGATACGTGTGGATATGAGTGAATATATGGAGAAGTTCTCCATTTCACGCCTCATAGGTGCCCCCCCGGGATATGTGGGATACGAAGAAGGCGGGCAGCTTACCGAAAAAGTAAGGCGGAAACCTTATTCTGTCGTACTGCTTGACGAAATAGAAAAAGCACATCCCGATGTATTCAATATGCTGTTGCAAATCCTCGATGACGGATTTATTACCGATAGCCTCGGACGCAGGATTGATTTCAGGAATACCATTATCATAATGACTTCCAATATCGGAACCAGGCAACTGAAAGATTTCGGACAAGGCGTCGGTTTTGATACCAGCGCCAAACAGGCTCAAAGTGAACAACATGCAAAAAGTATTATCGAAAACGCTCTGAAAAAGACTTTTACCCCCGAGTTTCTCAACCGTATTGACGATATTATCATTTTCAGGGCATTGGATAAGAAGGATATTCATAAAATAATTGATATCGAACTCAATAAATTGTTCGGTAGAATCGAAGAATTGGATTACGGATTAAAACTTACCGGTGAAGCAAAAGATTTTATCGCGGAGAAAGGTTTCGATAAACAATATGGTGCACGTCCGCTCAAACGGGCTATCCAAAAATACATCGAAGATGCTTTGGCTGAAAAAATAGTAAATGACGATATAGAACATGGAGACGAAATACTAATGGACTTTGACAAGGAAAATAATGCTCTAAAAGTCATAATCACCAAGCCCGGAAAAAAGAAAAATAGTAAACAGAAGTAAGGTCTGTTGAAAATCACAAGAGCAGAGCCGAAAAAGCATTTCCGGGATATCCGGTACAATCGAAGAAGCGGAAAACTTCCCTGATATCAGTATTTCATGATAAACTGTTCGAGGGAACTTTTGGGATCCAATCCTAATTTTTTTCTTATCCGGTACCGCATTTTCCTTACCGCTTCGGTTGTTACCATTTGAAGTTCTGCTATTTCTTTTGTTTCCAACCCGATACGGATATAGCTTAATACTTTTAACTCCGTTTTGGTCAATGAAGGAAAATCTTTGGTAATATTATGTAGAAAACCGGGATCGATATTCGAAATCTTCTCATTAGTGTGTTGTTTTTTCTCCAATTCGATGGATTTCTGATTGATAAAATCGATAATCCGGTCAATATCGCTTTTGGTAATTACTGATTTCGAACGTATGTTCCGTATGAAGTTGATTATCTTTTGTTTTTGTTGTATCCTTTTGGATTCTATCATGGTCATTAATACGGCTTCCCTGTTCTTTTGCGTCAATTCGGTTTCCAATTCCTTTACCCTGAGTTCCTTCTTTAACTTGGCACTGAGTAATTCGGCGGTTTTGGTCCGGAGTTTCTCTTCTATCAGTTTAATTTTCTTAAAATTATTCTTACGGGTGGTAATAATGGAATAAACCATAAGTACGATAGTAATCGCACTGACGAGAAATAACCAGAAAATAAGGCGGTTGTTCTTACGGTGGGATTCGAGCAGGGCTAATTGGTTACGGTTTTCTAATATTTGTTTATTGAGTTTTTCTTCCACACGGACCTTTTCGAAGGCTTCTTTCAACCTGGATTTTTTCAGGCTGTCTATCAATTGCCTGTAATTTTTTAACCAGTTTAATGTATGAACTGTTTTTCCGCTCAGCATTTCCGAGTGAATAAGCCTTAAATATACATCCTCCATTAAGTCGTAATCGTGGATGACCAATGCCCGTTCCAGCGTTTCTTTCAAGTATTCCTGTTCCTCCTCATAATTGCCCTCCATACGGCTTACATCCGCTTTTAAATCGTACAAATATGCCAGCTGTACCTGGTCGTTGATGCGCTGGCATATATCAATGGCTTTATTTACATAATAACAAGAGCTATCGGGTATTTTTTCCTCTGCAAAGGCAATGGCTATGTTGTAGTAAGTAAGGGCGGAATCAACGGGTTGCATGGAGTAATTGTGCAATATTTCCTTGAACCCTTTCTTTGCTTTTGTATATTTCTTTTCGCTTACCAGAATGCTGTTGAGGTTCAGCAAGCACTCCACTTCATCTTTTTCTTTTCCTTTCCTCTTATAGTGATCCAATATTTCCATGAAATGCGCTCTGGCTTTATCGTATTCTTTGAACTCAATTTCTATGGTGGAAATATTAAATAATATATTATAGTACAAGTCTTTTTTATCAAAATTATAATCAAAGAAAATATTGAATTTCTGTATCTGTTTTTCTTCCAAATCATCAATCATCTCCATGCTCTTCAATAAATATTTATAACCGTTGGCATATTGGTTGATATTCATCAAATATGACCCCAACCGGAAATATGCAAAAGATAATAAAACAGGACAATTGTTCTCGGTCGCCAACTTAATCAGCTCTTGATTTTTGCTGATAATCAAAGTATTGTCCTGAAAACTGTTATAATGGTTTATCTCCTCCTCAATTTCTTTTGCCTTTTTACATATTTCCTCATACCTGTCATGAAAATTCCGGGGGGCTCCTCCGGTCAGGCTTTTACCGCCCCCATATATCACAAGCGCCGGGAATACCAGTAAAAAAAATGTAAAAAATAATGATTTCCGGAAATGCGGAAGTATATTTTTATTTTTCGGGTACACGGAATTATGATTGTTAATCTAACCAGCAGGCAAATTTATAAAAATATCCTGAAAACCATTGCCCGCTTTCAATTAATCACTATCATGATGAATGAAAAAATTATGACATTTTGCTTTTATGTGAAAACTTTCTTTGCTTATATTTGTCTGCGGGAAAATACCGTATGTTATATCCTATTTGAACCACTTCTCCCGGCGGGTTGATACGGTTTCCCTGTCTTTATTCATTAACCAAAACACAAAAAAATGAAAAAAGTAGCTGTAATAGGAGCCGGAACCATGGGGAACGGCATTGCTCATGTATTCGCTCAAAACGGATACCAAGTGAACCTTATCGATATCTCTCAAGATGCTATCGAGCGGGGACTCGCTACCATCACCAAAAACCTCATGAGACTACTCTCCAAAGAAAAAATAGACGAAAAAACCAAAGATGCCACCCTGAACAATATCACCACTTTTACCAGTCTTTCGCCAGGAGTGAAAGAAGTGGACCTGGTCGTAGAAGCCGCTACGGAAAATGTAGAATTGAAACTCAAAATATTCAAAGAACTCGACGAATCCACACAGCCTGACTGTATCCTCGCTACCAATACTTCTTCCATTTCCATTACACGTATCGCTTCTGTAACCAATCGCCCAGGCAAAGTAATAGGCATGCACTTTATGAACCCGGTACCCATCATGAAACTGGTGGAAATCATCCGCGGATACTCTACTTCTGACGATACTACCGCCACGGTTATGGATCTGTCTGTAAAACTCGGAAAAACCCCCGTGGAAGTAAACGATTACCCCGGTTTCGTAGCCAACCGCATTCTGATGCCTATGATAAACGAAGCCATCGAAACCCTCTATAACGGCGTGGCCGGAGTACGCGAAATAGACACCGTGATGAAACTCGGTATGGCACACCCCATGGGACCCCTTCAATTAGCCGACTTTATCGGTCTGGATGTATGCCTTTCCATTCTGAACGTTATGTACGACGGTTTTAAAAACCCTAAATATGCGCCAAACCCGCTGCTTATCAATATGGTACAAGCAGGAAAACTCGGTGTGAAATCCGGTGAAGGGTTCTATGACTATTCCGAAAGCCGGAAAGCCGAAAAAGTATCGGCTATGTTCAGATAATTCCGATACCGGTCTGCCGGTAAGCACTCAAACATTTGAAAGAGGATAATGCGTATGCATTATCACCACTGCAAAGCGTCGAAGGAGCCAGCCGTTCCGGACGAGCGACGGTGTAGAGACGTCCAAAAAATTGGGCGTCTCTACACCGTGTTCTTGGTGGTTAGAAAAAGACTTCTCCCTCCGCTACCGCTCCGGTCGAAATGAACTGTGTTAATTTCCAAATAATTTTTCTTTTTTTCAAAACGCCTTCGCGTTTTGAGTGGAAGGCATTTTGAAAAAAAGAAAAAATCATCCATGATTATATTTTGGGTTAACATAGTTTTCATCATACATTTG
>CAZQPD010000223.1:0-3106 GCA_964595235.1 uncultured Polaribacter sp. | reverse complement strand
AGGTAAGGTAAATCTCATGTACGTAAAAGACAGGCAATTTGATTATATCAGAAATTTCGAGATAAAGGATACCGTATTGTATATTCCCGACAAGTTGTTGGTGCGGGGCAGGTATCATTTGAAAGTGGACTGGTATGAAGGAGGAAAGGGGTACCAATACAGGGAGAAGTTGGACTATTAATATCCGGGTGTGATGAAGGAGGTGGATTTGCTCTTTGTTATGGCTACGGCTTTTACGGCGAGTATCGGACATTGTATCGGGATGTGCGGAGGTATTGTGTTGGCGTATTCCAATAGCAAGATTAATGTAAAGCAGGTTCGTTGGCGGCAATCCCTTTCACATTTGTTATATAACTTGGGCAGGGTGACTACCTATACGATAATAGGTGTGGTACTCGGTGCGCTCGGCAGGTTTGTGGCATTCACCGAGGTGACCAAAGGGGTTCTGTTCGTCATCACGGGGATATTGATGATACTTGCCGGGTTATCGTTGGCCGGATATTTGGGGTTTCTCAATAAGATAGAAGTTTCGTTCTCCAGGCAACCTTGGTATGCAAAACTGTTTGCCCGGTTGATGCGTTCCCGTTCTGTCTGGAGTTTTTACGTATTGGGGATGCTCAACGGTATTATCCCTTGCGGCTTGGTGTATTCGTTTGCCGTGATAGCAGCGGGGACGGCTTCGCCTTTTTACGGCGGATTGGTCATGCTGGTGTTCGGATTATCGACTGTTCCCACCCTCTTTGCATTAGGTCATATTACAGATTTTTTACGACGCGGAAAACTCAAGCGGATTATGATGAAAGTTTCGGCTTTGCTGGTCGTATTATATGGAGTATTTACCCTGTACAAGGGCTACCGTTTCATTCGTTATCCCGGACAGATGCACAAGAAAATGCAGGAAATGCACATGCCCGCTCCCGAAGGGAAAAAATGCGGAGGTATGAAATGTGCACCCGGCAAGTGTGGATGACCCTATTTATCCTCCGGATAATAGCACGGGCAGCCGGAAGTGAAAAAATACGTATTTTTGTTATTTTATAATGCATATATACAAATGAGTAGTGAGGAAAAAACATTGACTATAGACGACTTTTTGTCCGCCGGGTCGGGTGAAGCGCTTATCCGTCTTATCAAAGAACGTGGTATCGATAAGGAAAAGGTATTGCGCAAGCTCGCTTATGAGAAAGAACTGCGGCTGTTGCAAATCGAGCTGGTCAAACTACAACAGTGGATTAACAAGAACAAGGAAAGGGTCGTGGTGATATTCGAAGGGCGGGATGCCGCCGGCAAAGGAGGTGCTATCCGCCGTTTTATGGAGCACCTGAACCCCCGTTCCATGCGTTTGGTAGCACTGAACAAGCCCACCGAAGTAGAGCAGGGGCAGTGGTATTTCCGCCGGTATATCAAGCAGCTGCCCAATCCCGGGGAAATCGTCTTTTTCGACCGGAGCTGGTACAACCGCGCCGTGGTGGAACCCGTGATGGGCTTTTGTACGCAGGAACAATACGAACAATTTATGATTCAAGTTCCCGAATTCGAACATATGTTGCGCGAAGACGGGGTACATATCATCAAGTTGTGGTTCGATATTACCAAAGACGAACAGTTACGGCGCTTTGAAGCCCGTTTGCAAAATCCCGTCAAACGCTGGAAGTTCAGCCCTGTGGACCGCAAAGGGCAAGAGTTGTGGGATAAATACACCTACTACAAAGACCTTATGTTCAGCCGTACACATACGTCGTATAGCCCTTGGATTACCATCAAGACCAATGTCAAATACACGGCACGGCTAGAAAGTATCCGCTACGTATTGTCCCAATTCCAATACGACGGCAAGGAGGAAGCCGGTACACTTATTTTTCCCGACCCCAATGTGGTCATACGGTATTACCGTGCCGGTAAGAATTTTCAATAGAGACGATAAGCTTCCAAACCAGAAATTCGCAAGAGATGAAAAAATATCACGTACCCGCATACCAACCGGAGGATTTTAGTGAAAAAGACCTCAAAATATTGAATTCGAACCGCGGACTGTATTCCCTGCTGTCGCAAAAAGACCGTTACGACCTCAAACGCGCCATTCGCCACGCACAATCGGAAAAGCAAATCAAGAAATTGCAGGTGGAACTCATCAAATTGCAGACATGGGCGATTCAGAACGAGGAGAAAATCGTGATTATCTTCGAAGGGCGTGATGCCGCCGGCAAAGGGGGTGCAATACGCCGGATAGTCGAGCGGCTCAATCCCCGGCATTACCGTATCGTCGCCCTGCCCAAGCCTACCCCCGATGAGGCGTCGCAATGGTATTTCCAGCGCTATGTCAACCAGTTACCCAAAGGTGGGGAAATCGTCTTTTTCGACCGGAGCTGGTACAACCGCGCCGTGGTGGAACCGGTCAACGGATTTTGTACCATGAAAGAATACGAGGTGTTCATGAACCAGGTGAACAACTTCGAGGATATGATAGTGGAATCCGGTATCCGGCTGGTGAAAATATACATGTCCATATCGAAGAACGAACAAGCGAAACGCTTCCGCGAAATAAAAGAAAACCCGCTGAAAGTATGGAAAATGACCCCGGTGGACGAAAATGCCCAACGTCTGTGGGACGACTATACGGAGTTCAAAAAGAAAATGTTCGAAAATGCCGCACGGGGGAATCATCCGTTCAAAGTCATCAAAGCCAACCGCAAGACTACCGCACGGGTCAATGTCATCAAACACATCCTGCGGAGTATTCCGTATGATAAAGATTTGGAGGTGTGACGTACTGCCGGTAGTTATAATTCCAGAAGGCATGAAAAATATTTTCGATACAAAAACAACGAACTTCCAAGAATTGTTGGGAAACGGGAAGAGATATAAAATTCCGGAATTTCAACGGGATTTCTCATGGAAACAAGATAATTGGGAAGATCTATGGCAAGATTTGGTTGATGTATTTGAAGGCAAAGAGGAACAGCATTATATGGGTGCTATCGTCTTGCAGATTACAGAGAGCCGTAAAATATTCATCGTAGTGGACGGACAACAACGTATCACTACCCTTTCCCTGTTTGTTTTGGCTATATCAAAACATTTGAAAGAATTGATAGAGAAGGGGATA
>CAZQPD010000222.1:0-3898 GCA_964595235.1 uncultured Polaribacter sp. | reverse complement strand
TTCACCACTTCCACACGGATGTGCATACCTTCCACATAGAATAAGACTACGGCGAGTTGGGTGGTAAATCCGCTTACGGCTTCCGCCCAAGGGGTGTTGCCGTTTCGTGCGTAATACGGGGCACCTGCGGCACCGTTGTTGATTTGCCAAATGCTACGGTTCAGTTTGATCCGGGCGGGTTTGTAGTCTTCCGGGTGGATAGGGGTATCCGGTGTGATATAGGTCTTGTTGTAATTATGCTCATCTCCGGTCAGAATAGCGACCACTTTGCTGCTTTTGTTGACAAGTAAATCCAGATATTGGTCGCGGCGTTCTATGATGCCTTTTTCTACGGGTTTGCCGGCTATGACGGGTCTTTTGCTGTTGTCCCCGTTGTAGTACATATCGTCTTTGACGTGTGCGCTGTTAGGGAAAACGGGGGTGTGTTGGGTGACGAAAATGTGGTCGATGTCCGGGTTTTTTTCGAGGGTTTGCAGGGTATGGTCGAGCCATTCGAGTTGTTTGTCCATGATATAGCCGTGCAGGTTTCCTCCCGTAGCGGGGTTTTCCGCCAGGGTAGGGGTGTAGAGGTAATCCGAATTGAGTACGATGACAGCTACATTGTCGTAGATGTAATAATAGACGGTTTCGGCATAAGGCGGGAAATCCGTCTTGCCGGGGTCAGGGTCATAGGATGCACCGTCTTCACTGGTTAATGATGAGACGGGCATGACAAAGTTGTCGGCGAAAAGTGCTGATGGAGATTTTTCGTCGAAAGGGAAACCCGGGATAAAGGCTTTCCACCATTTTTTTCCGGATTTGAAGGCATAGCCGAAGGCTTCGTGGTTTCCCATTCCTACCATAATGGGAAAATAGTGGGCGAAGGGTTCTATGGAGCGTTTCCAGTTGGCGTATTGCAGTTCAATATCGAATCGGTCGGTGCTGTATCCGTTTATCATATCGCCGGTGAATTGCAGGAAAGCGGCGTTTTTATTTGCCGATAAGGCGGCGATACGGCGCATGACGTAGAAATTGGTACCGTACATATCCCGCTCGCCTCCTCCTTGTCCGGCGCGGGAATCACTGGCATAAGCGAATACGAACGGCTTACGGCTACCGGGACGTGGCGGGGTGCGGAAAGAGAATGTTTGTTTGGCATTATCGCCGTAATGAACCGTATAATCGTATGCTTTGTCAGAGACCAAGCCTTTGATGGTGATTTCGTGATATACTACTTCGGTGGTGCCGGAAAATTCTTGTCCGTCTATTTCGACAAAGGTGCGTACCGGTTGGTCGGTTTTGTAAGATATGGTGACGCTTTTGTTCGTCAGAATGTTGACGAAAGGACCTTCGACAATGGTAGGCAGGGTGAAAAATTTCTCACCGTCGTAGCCGAAACGGATGCGTCCTTCATAGAGGAATTGTCCGTCGTTCCGCACGATGCGGTAGCCCAGAATGCCGCTTCCTGATTCTTTCCATCCCGTCATATCGTATTTGCCGGAAAGGCGCTTTAATATGTTGATTTTACCGGTTCCTTTATGTATTTCCACATAGCGTTTGTACCATACGGGCAGGGCGTATTTGGCATCTCCGGAATGGATAAGTCCGTAGTAAATTTTCCCGTTGAGCCCGGTGTTCCCCAAGTCGAAAGAGAGTCCGTTCTGGTAGCCTTTGATGCCGTAGAGGATGTTGTCCAATGTCAGGGGAGCTTCTTTTACGTAGGCTTCCAGCTGTGTATCTCCGTCTATATAGACGGGGGTTCCGTCGTCTATCCGGATGTTGCGGAATACGGAAGGAACTTCTTGTGCGCTGATTATCAATGAAATAAATATGGAAATAAAGAATGAAATCGAGGTTTTCATGATTGAAAGCGGGTTTGTTGGTTTTCTCTTGCAAAGTAAATAAAAAAATCCCTTTCACTTTCCGGATATGAAAGGGATTCTATATTGATGTTGGAGCCTGTGCTTTACTCTTGTGGTGCTTCCCCGTATTCATTGGCTCCGGGTTGTCCTTCTTGCGCCCAGAATACAATGAGTACGATAATACCTACCAAAGGTATAATACTTATCAGTTGCCACCAGCCGGATTTCCCCACATCGTGCAGTCGTCTGGCGCCGATGCCGAGAGAGGGAAGTAATATGGCTAAGCTGTAAATATATGAGAGAGAGTAAGAGTTAAAGAATGAGAGGATGATGGAAATGAGTACGTTGACCAGGAAAAACATCCAGAACGTACGCCGTCCCACCCTGCCTTCGAAGTCGAAGTAATGGTTCTTGATGGTATCCAGATAAGGTTGTAAAAATTCCATAATGCAAATTATTATTTGATGATCCTACTCGTAAGGCTTTTCGGAATACGCCTTTTGCCGTTCAATAAACGGCGGCAAAGCACAAATATACCAATTTTACGGATAAAATCTTTTGAGCCGGTTGTATAATTTTTCAACAGGGAGTCCCATCACATTGTAGTAGCTTCCTTCCACCCGTGAGGCGGCTGTATAGCCTATCCATTCTTGGATGCCGTAGGCACCGGCTTTGTCGGTGGGTTGATACCGGTCGAGGTAGTAGTGTATTTCCGCCGGGGTCAGAGTGTTGAAAAAAACTTTGGTTGTATCGCTGAATACCTCTTGGCGTGAGGTGGTGAACAAGCATACGGAGGTGATGACCTCGTGCATTTTGCCGGATAATTTGTTCAACATTTCTGCGGCATGAACTTTCCCGGCAGGTTTGCCCAACACTTCGCCGTCTAATGTGACGATGGTGTCGGCGGTGATAATCAGTTCACCGTCTTGAATTTGTTCTTTGAAAGCCATGGCTTTTTTCAGTGCGATAAACTCGCTGATACGGGCTCCTTGGTATTCTTCCGGATAGTTCTCCTCTACCGGAATAATGCGTACTTCGAAAGGGATATCCATAGCTGACAGCAGGCTTTTCCGTCTTGGAGAGGCGGAAGCCAGGATAATGCGGTAATGCGACAGCAATTCGTATAGCGGATGTGCGGGATCAATTCGTTCCATGTAATAACAATAATGAGAGGACTCCGGCAGCCATGATAAGTTTGATATGTAAACTCACTTTGCCGGCGGATTCTGTTCCGTTGTTGTATAAGACAATACCGGAAGCGACCAAGGCTATAAAAATGAAGTATTGTGCCAAGGCATAATAAAATTCTATGTTGGTAATCCGTTGTATGAGGTAAATCCCCGACAAGACGGTCAGAACGATTAATACCAGGATGATTCTTTTGGTGGTTTCGTATCCGTAAGTGAGAACCAGGCTATTGACTCCGGCTGACTCATCCCCTTCGGCATCTTGTACGTCTTTGATGATTTCACGAATCAGATTGAGCATAAATGCAAATAATAACAAATAGAAAATGATGGTGGTAAAAACGGATGATTTACCCCAATTTACGGGTACGGCAGTTAGCAAAAAGAGCAGGGGTGAAATCATCAGCAGGGCGATAATCAGGTTGTTGGCGAACAAAACTTTTTTGATTTTCCATGAATATATCCACAGCAGCGCAAAAGCGGATATAGCCCATAGTGACAAGAAAGGCTCGTCGAGCAGGAAAGATACTCCGAATCCCGATAGAATGCCTGATATACTCAGTACACCATAGATGCTGAGTAGCTTTTTGATATGCCTGTCTTCCATCCATACCTCTTCGGGGGTATTGATTTGGTCAATATCGATATCGAAAATATCATTGATGATATAGCCACCGGCAGCGGTCAATACCACAGCGGCAGCCAGCAGGTAAAACACCTTGGGGCTAAGTGTTTCTTTGAGGTATAGAGGAAAAACATAGTATTGGAGGATGATGAGCAGAGCAGCCATCATTAATAAGTTAGGTAGGCGGACGATATTTATTTTTTTCAACATTTTCCGGAGGATTAAAAGGTTATTTCTTGATAAAA
>CAZQPD010000221.1:0-10794 GCA_964595235.1 uncultured Polaribacter sp. | reverse complement strand
ATTAGCGGAGTGAGAAATCTTTTGATTTTACTCCTGCTTTTATTGTAAAGATTCCTCCTCGTTCCTCGTGCCTCGTCACTTTCTTCGGAATGACACGTTCCTGTTAAAAGATTCCTTCCCAAAATACTTCGGGACACGTCTCACTCGTGCCTCGTTCGTCCGGAATGACAAGCTCCTTTGACGTACTATCTTTGTGATTTTCAGCAGGTCTTATTCTATACCGAGGTACCGGGCTACTTGGTTGTAGTCTGTGGTATCGATACCGTCACGTTGCATTTGTTCGATAACGTTTTGTCCGGATAATGCCGAGTGGGTTCCTCCTCCTTCTTCGATGATGTTGGCGGAATCGATAATGACTACTTTTGCCGAGCTTGGATTTTCAGGGCTTAAATAGGTGACGTACGTACCTAAATCGTTATCCCATTGCAAAGCTTTCATGTGGATTATTCCGGGGTTCATCCACATTTTTACGTAGTAATTATCCCCGCCGTGCAGACCGGGAACCGCATAATAGACGGCGTTATCCACACCATCTACCGCATATCCGAGCCATACTAATATCGTATCGTAATCCAATACTTCTTGGGTGAGTTCTTCGAGTGTGAGGTCCATTGTGCCCGCTTGCCATACGGGATGATCGTAAACATATACGTACGTATTGGCATCTTCCCCGTCTTGTCCGTCCTGTCCGTCCTGTCCGGGTTCCCCTTGTGGTCCCTGTTCACCTTGCGGTCCCTGTTCGCCTTGCGGACCTTGTTCCCCCTGGGGACCTTGTTCGCCTTGCGGTCCCTCGGGACCTTCACAAGAAACAGTAGAAAATGCAACTAAAAAACCGAATAATACGTATAAGAACCATTTAACCTTTGAATGTGTCATAATGTGATGATTTTATTAAAATAGGGTACAAATATAGGAATACCGTCATATGTGACAAATATTTTTTCTTTATCCATTCGCCGTCATAAAAAAAGGCGGAGGAAACCTCCGCCTAACCTTTTTTACCTTTCTTTGTTTCAGTAAAAAAATTAACCTTTCCGTATATAAGAACAAACGAAAGGAAAATTACCCTTCCGTAAATTCCGCAACAAATGTTAAAAATTTGCTTTTAGATGACAGCATACACCGATTTTTGTTGATGAGGTGCAGGAAAAACGACACGATAATTATTTCAACCATTTGACAAACAGTGATATAGCTTTAATGAAAGAAGGTGTGGATTTTTCCGGTTGAAAATTGATAATCCGGCTTTTCCGGATAGTATTTTTTTTACTTTTGTGGGCGAAAATATCCGCGATACCGTTATGCATTCATCCAAACCCGAATACAAAGTATTCTCCTGTTCCCAAAGTACGGAACTCGCCCGGAAGATTACAGGAGAATTAGGCGTTCCATTAGGCAAAGTCACCCTGGAACATTTCAGCGACGGTGAATTCCAGCCCGCTTTTGAGGAGTCCGTCAGAGGGCGGCGGGTATTTATCATCGGCTCCACCATGCCCCCTTCGGACAACCTGATGGAAATGCTGCTGATGATAGATGCCGCCAAACGCGCATCGGCACGTCATATTACTGCCGTTATGCCCTATTACGGCTGGGCCCGGCAAGACAGAAAGGACAAACCCCGCGTATCCATCGGTGCCAAAATGATAGCCAATCTGATACAAAGCGCAGGTGCTACACGGATTATGACCATGGACTTGCACGCCGACCAAATACAAGGTTTTTTCGAAAAACCCGTTGACCACCTTTATGCTTCGAGTATTTTTCTGCCGTATATCCAATCTTTGCAATTGGATAATCTGGTCATTGCCTCACCGGATATGGGCGGGTCAAAACGCGCTTATGCCTATTCCAAATATTTGAAATGTGATGTGGTCATCAGCTACAAACAACGAAGCCGCTCCAACGTAGTGGACAAGATGGAAGTCATCGGTGAAGTAAAAGGGAAAAATGTCATCATCGTGGATGATATGATTGACACTGCCGGTACCATCGTCAAAGCGGCCGAGATGATGCTGCAAAAAGGAGCATTGAGCGTCAGGGCGTTAGCTACTCACCCGGTGTTTTCCGGCAAAGCTTACGAGAGGCTGGAACAATCCCCGCTCACGGAAGTCGTCGTCACCGATACCATACCGCTCCGGCGTACCGATGTAAATAAAATAAAAGTTGTATCTTGCGCCCCCTTATTCGCCAAGGTAATGAATAAGGTTCACGGATATGAATCCATAAGCGGAATTTTCTTAATGTAAATTTATATCTATTATGCAATCAATTACAATCAAAGGATCGAAAAGAGAAAGCGTGGGGAAAAAAGCTACGAGAGCCCTGCGTAATGCTGACAAGATCCCTTGCGTCGTATATGGCGGTGAAGCGCCTATTCACTTCGCAGTGGACGGTCTGGCATTGAACCCGCTGGTCTATACACCGAATGCCTATACGGCGGTGATTGAACTCGATAGCGGAGAAAAGATTAACGCTATCATGCAGGATGTGCAGTTTCATCCGGTGACGGACAAAATCCTGCACGCAGATTTCTATGCCCTGCACGACGACAAACCGGTAACCATGTGGATACCCGTTCGCCTCGAAGGCTTGGCTATTGGTGTCAAGAACGGTGGGGTATTGCGAAACCCGTACCGGAAACTTTCTATCACTTGTCTGCCGAAAGACCTGCCGGATGATATCAAAATCGATATCACCCCGCTGAAAATCGGTGATAAATTCCTGGTCAAAGATTTGGACCTGCCCAATATTAAAATCAACCATCCGGAGAACATGGTGGTTTGCCAGGTACGTATGGCACGTACGGCTTTGGCTGTCCAAGCAATTGATGAAGAAGATGAAGAAGGCGGCGAAACAACTAACGACAAGCCGGCAGAAGAAACAGGAGAATAATGTTTTTTGACCTTCCCCGGATTTTTCCGGGGAAGGTTTTATATTCAAAAACGAAATTATTGTATATTTGCACCCGCAAAAAAAGGTACCTTAGCTCAGTTGGTAGAGCAACGGACTGAAAATCCGTGTGTCCCTGGTTCGATTCCTGGAGGTACCACAGTAAGGCAACAGGTCCGGCTTGTTGCCTTTTTTTGTTGATAGCTAATCTTTACCCTATGGCTTCTCATAACGAATTGGGCAAAACAGGCGAGGAAAAAGCCGTCGAATACTTGCTGAAAAACGGCTATCAAATCCTCGAGAGAAATTGGCGCTTCGGCAAAGCCGAAATCGATATCATCGCACGGAAAGAACCGGGAACAATAGTCATCGTAGAAGTAAAAACCCGGCACAACCGCTGGGCGGGAAATCCGCAGGATTTCATCACCAGAAAGAAAATCAAACTGATCGTAGAAGCCGCCGACGAGTACATCATCCGGAACGGAATAGACGATGAAGCCCGCTTCGATATCATTGCCGTCGTGATAAACAATCAATACGAAGAACTCGAACACATCGAAAATGCCTTCTATTTTTTCTGAACGGCAACGGCTTTTTTCGAAAAAAATATTTTTTATCCTCCCGCTTTTTTTATCGTGCTTTTTTGTACCTTTGACTGGCTATGAATGAAGGCGGTATCCCATCTTTTTCCGGTATTTTTCCCGTCATTCGTTTCCCGTATTAATGAACACATTATTAACCGTACCTAAAAAAAGTCATTACACGATGCGTAAAATCTTACTTTTCTCGTTCGTACTGTCCGGATTGTTTCAATCCTGCAAACAAAAACCCGTTGAATACGACGATATTTTCCAGTACAAGGACTATATCTACTCCACCACCTACGGAGTCGTTTCGGTGACGGAATCCATCAATGTACATCTGACCAAAAAAGTGGAAAAATGGGCGCTCAATGAAGAAATCGAAGAAGATCTATTCGACATTTCTCCCTACCTGCCGGGAAAAACCGTAATGAAAACCCCTTATATCATCAGTTTCGTACCGGACGAGCAAATGAAACCGTCCACCGAATATACCGTCAGCCTCCATTTGGACGAATTATTCGACGGAGTGCCCGAAAATTATAAAACCTATACCTTCCAGTTCAAAACCAAAAGCCGTGATTTCATCATACAGACCGGCAGTATCCAATCTTATTCGAAAGATTGGCAATACCTCGAAGGCGAACTCATCACTTCGGACTATTTGCCACTGGAAAAAGTACGCGATTTCTTGAACGCAACACAAAAACATCGTGAACTCCCCGTAAAATGGGAAGAACTCCAATCCGGTGTATTTCGTTTTACCATAGACAGTATTAGAAGATATGATGATACTTCTTATCTCAATATCCGTTGGGACGGCTCCAGTGCGGGCATTTCCGAAAAGGGGGAAGAAGAATACCTCATACCGGGGAAAAGCGATTTCAATGTAGTGGATATGCGGGTGGTACAACAGCCCGATCAATATTTGATTATCAACTTTTCCGACCCGTTGTTACAAAGCCAGGACTTCAAAGGATTGGTTTCGATAGAAGAAGCCAAACGGCTGAAATTCCTTGCCGAAGGGAACGAACTGCGCGTCTATCCGGAAGCACGGCTGAACGGGAACCTGACGGTAGAAGTATTTTCCGGTATCAAGAACAGCGACGGGGTAAAATTGAGCAAGAACTTTACCGCACCCGTATCGTTCGAAATGCTCAAACCTCAAATCAGCCTGATAGATTCGGGGGTATTTTTGCCTGATTCCGGCGACCTTACCTTGCATTTCAAAGCGGTGAATATTCAGCGTGTTACCGTGAGGATTATCAAAATTTTCGAAGACAACATCCTCCAATTCATGCAAGACAATGAACTGTCGGGTGATTATAACTTGCGCAAAGTAGGACGCCTTATCGCCAAGAAAACCATAACCCTGATAGAAAATCCGCGCCTCAATAAAGGACGTTGGGAAGCCTATGGTATCGACTTGTCGAAAATCATCAAGACCGAGCCCGGAGCGATATACCGTGTGGAACTCGACTTCGGAATGAACGACGTCCTCTACGGCTGCCGGGAAACGGAATCCGGAGCTACGAATTACGACGGTGAATATCCCGGCGAAGAGGAACCCGACTTCACCTACGAAGAACTCGACGAAGAAGAGATGAGGCAGCGCGAAGAAGCCTATTGGGATAACAAACTCTACCGGTATAAGCGCTATTATTGGGACTGGGAACAACGGAACAACCCCTGTCACCCCGCTTATTACAACGAGCGTGGCGTAGCTATCAATCTCATCGCTTCGAACATAGGACTCGTGGCAAAGCACGGAAATTCGGGCAAATACAACTTTGCCGCCACCAACATCTTGACCGCCAAGCCTATGAGTGGGGTAAAAATCAGTTTGTACAATTACCAACAGCAGGAAATCGCCACCCTGACTACCGATGCCAAAGGTATGGCATCCTATACTACGGATAAACATGCGAACTTTGCCATTGCCCGGAAGGGCGCCGATAAAACCTATTTGAACCTCGAAGACGGGTACGCCTTACCTGTAAGCAACTTCAACGTGGGTGGCAAGAGCCTGAAAAAGGGGATGAAAGGCTACCTGTACGGGGAACGGGGTGTTTGGCGTCCGGGAGACACCCTGCACCTGACCTTCGTACTCAACGACAAATACAACCCCATACCCGAAGGACACCCCATACGCTTCGAACTGCGTGACGAGAGGAACGGTCTGGTTCACAAGCAGGTGGATTCATATCACAAAGACAATTTCCTCACCTACCACATCCCCACCGACCCCGATGCCCCGACCGGAACATGGAAAGCCACGGTGAAGGTCGGCGGTGTATCGTTCTCCAAAAACATTCCCATAGCAACGGTAAAGCCCAACCGTCTGAAAATCAACCTCGATTTGGGCGATGAGAAGATATTGTCCATGAAGGAAGGATTGCAAGGCACCCTTTCAGCCCGCTGGCTTCACGGTGCCCCGGCAGGCGATCTCAAAGCCGAAGTGTCTATGAAATTAAGCCCGGTATCACGGCCGTTTTCAGAATATTCCCAATACCTGTTCCGCGACCCCTCCATCGGATATTACGACCCCGATGAGACAGTCGTCTATGAAGGAAAACTCGATGCCGGCGGAATCGCCAAAATCCGGCAAGAATTTCCCGAATCAACCAATAGCCCGGGCATCATGAAAGCCGTTTTCTATACCCGCGTATTTGAAAAAGGAGGAGATTTCTCGATGGACGTATTCAGTAAGAAGATTTCCCCGTACCCGGAATACATCGGAATATTACCCCCCAAGGATGAGGGTTACGGCGTTTACGATACCGGAAAAAATTACCGTTTTGAAATAATCACCCTCGACAAAAACGGGAAACCCGTACCGGTAAACAACCTGAAATTGAGCATATACAAATTGGAATGGAATTGGTGGTGGAATGCCTCGGAAGACAATATTGTGCATTTTGCAACTACTTTTTTCAACGACCCCGTCCGTGAAGAAACACTCCGGACGGATGCCGGAGGAAAAACACATTTCACCCTGAAAATACCGGAGGAAAAAAGCGGTAGATACTTCATCAGGATATACGACTCCGAAGGCGGACACGCCACAGGGAAAGTGGCATATTTCCTAAACGACTATTGGAGAAGCCCCGAAGGAAGCGACGGACAAAAACCCACGATGCTCATGATTAGTAAAGACCGGGACCGCTATCGACCCGGCGAGCAAATTCACCTGACCTTTCCTTCTCCGGAAGAAGGGAATGCATTGGTAAGTATAGAAAACGGTAGCGAAGTACTATCGCAACAATGGGTCAAGACCAGCGCCAAAGAAACACGTATCAGCATACCCGCTACCGCGGAAATGGCGCCCAATGCCTTTATCCATATTACTTTATTACAACCACATGCCAATACCGCCAACGACATGCCTCTACGCCTGTACGGTATCGTACCCGTCACCGTGGAGAACAAAGACAGCCGGCTCCACCCGGTGATTCAAATGCCCGGGGAACTGGCGCCCGAACAAACATACCAAATCCGCGTATCGGAACAGAAAGGCAAACCCATGACCTATACACTTGCCGTAGTGGACGAAGGACTTCTGGATTTGACCCGGTTCCGTACCCCCGACTTATACGAAGAGTTTAACCGTAAACAAGCCCTGGGAGTACTCACATGGGATATGTTCGACGAGGTAATCGGCGCCTACGGAGGCAGGCTCGACAAGGTGTTCGCTATCGGCGGGGATGAAGAAGTACATATCGAAAAGGGCAAAAAGCCGAATTTGTTCAAGCCCGTGGTAAGTTTCTTGGGACCCTTCCGTCTGGGGGCAGGCAAAAGCCGTACCCACCGCATCAAAATGCCCAATTATATCGGTTCGGTCCGGGTCATGGTGGTAGCCGGAAACCGGAAAACCGAATCGTACGGAAGTGCGGAGAAAACAGTTCCCGTACGAAAACCACTGATGGTACTCGCCGGCGGACCCGTCCGGTTGAGTCCGGGGGAATCCTTCGAAATGCCCGTGACTGTCTTTGCCATGGATCCGGAAGTCAAGAAAGTAAAAATTTCCGTGACGAACTCGAAAAATCTCAATATTACCGGTGACAAGCTGAAAAATTTGACCTTCGATACCACCGGCGACCGTTTGGAATTTTTCAAAATCAAAGCCGGTGGAGAAACCGGTGTCGCATACTTGGACGTTTCCGCCGTATCCGGCAAATACACCGCCAAGTACCGGTTGAATTTGGAAGTGTCGAACCCCAATCCGGTTACTACCAAAATCATAGAAAGGGAAGTCCAACCACATTCAGAAGTGGATATTACGGCAGATGCTTTCGGCGTTCCCGGCACCAACCGTCTCATGTTGGAAGCCGGTACCCTTCCACCCTTGGATTTCAGCCGTCATCTCGAATATTTGATCCGGTATCCGCATGGCTGTGTGGAACAAACCGTTTCGTCCGTATTCCCGCAGTTGTACCTCGATGAATTGTTTGACCTCTCTGCCGGCAAAGCCGCTAGAACACGGGAAAATATCCGCAAAGGTATCAAGCGCCTCTCGTTGTTTCAAACCTTCGACGGGGGTATGGCGTATTGGATAGGCGGAAGTGTATCCGACGATTGGGGAACGAGCTATGCCGGACATTTTCTGTTCGAAGCAGCCAAAAAAGGCTATGCATTACCCGTAGGGTTCAAATCGAGATGGATAAAATACCAACGCGGGCAAGCCCGTTCATGGCGCCATAGCGCTTACCGGAATGATGCCCGTCTGCAAGCATACCGCTTATATACACTTGCTTTGGCAGGCAGTCCGGAATGGGCGGCAATGAACCGCTTGCGCGAAATGCCCGGGCTCGACAACGCCGCAAAATGGGTGCTGGCTTCCGCCTATGCACTCGGCGGACAATCCGGAGTCGCCGGCAAACTCATCCGGTCGGCACATACGGATTTCAAGAACCCCACGGATTACTATACCTACGGCAGTCCTCTACGCAACAAAGCCATGGCACTCGAAGCGATGGTGCTAACCGGGGATTCCGGAGCCATGACACTCGCCAGGGAAATAGCCGGAAAACTCTCATCCGGCGAGGTTTATAATACCCAAACCACTTCTTATGCCCTGATGGCACTGTCGAAAATGCTGGTAAAAAACGGAGGAAGTTCACTCGAGTTCGAATACATGTGCAACGGGGAAGGTGAACATATCAAAACCAGTAAATCGGTGGTCTTACGTTCATTATCCGTATCGCCGGGGAAAAACGACATCCGGATTAACAATCCCACCGGAAAGCACCTGAACGTCCGCATTCTCGCCGAAGGCAAATTACCCGTAGGACAAGAACAGCCTGACAGCAGGAACCTCGTAGTGCAAGTGCGCTATACCGGTAGCGACGGCATAGATATACCTCCCGGCCGCCTCGTACAAGGCACCGATATTACCGCAATGGTAAAAGTCATCAACAACAGTGACGACTACATATCCCATATAGCATTGACACAAATATTCCCCGCAGGCTGGGAGATACTCAATACGTCATTTACCGGCTATGCCGGAGGGTCCTCCGGTGCGGAATATACCGATACCCGTGATGACAGGGTATATCATTACTTCGATTTGGGAGCCGGAAAATCCAAAGATTTCGAAGTTCACCTCAATGCCGCATATCCGGGAACCTATTACCTGTTCGGCGTACAAGCGGAAGCAATGTACCGTCCGGATTATTTTGCGAGGAGTAAAGGAAGATGGGTAAAAGTGATAAGGGGACAGTGAGAACAGGCGGAAAAGACAGTATAAAAAAAAGGCTGCCCGCCGGGCAGCCTCCCCTCTTTCTCATAGCAATGTGAGACTAACAATCAAAACACTCAACCTTATGAAAAACAGTTTACTTTTTCATCCTTTTTAATTTTTGTTGTAGTACGGTATCGACATAGTCGGAAGGATTTACGTCCGCATTACCGTACATGATTTCATATTCGAGTTCGGCACTGACGTATTGAACGAGTTCATCGTGCCGGAAACCGGATTCGCGCTTCGCGGTAATTCCTGAAAATACCCAAAACATCGAAGCCGACAGAATGAACGTTGCGGTGAATATGATAATCCGTTTCATGATTTGTTTTTTTTACACTGCAAATATCCGGCGGAACTTTCGATTACGCATCAGGTAAAAGTGCTTTTCTCACAGGGGAAAAACACCCGTTTTTTCAGGGGGATATTATTGTTCAAAAAGTCTTACATTTGCCGGAAAAATTATCCGAATAATTATGGCACGACAAGAAGTACAAGTAGGTTGGATAGACAAAATGGCGTTCGAGTCCGAGATTAATGGACACAAAATAATTATCGACGCGGAAGAAAGAGTAGGCGGTTTGGACCGCGGACCGCGCCCCAAACCCTTTATGCTCCTTTCCCTCGCCGGCTGTACGGCTATGGACGTCATTTCCATTCTGGAAAAAATGAGGGTACAGCTCGATGACTTTAAGGTAAAAGTGACGGGTGACCTGACCGAAGAGCATCCCAAACATTTCTACCGGATGCATGTCACTTATGAATTTTGGGGAAAGGATTTGCCTGTGGCAAAATTGGAAAAAGCCGTCTCGCTGTCGGAAGATCGTTATTGCGGTGTAAGTGCGGTATATAAGAAAGCACTGGAACTTACCTCGGAAATCGTCGTTCACGGGAAATGAGATAGTACCCGGCGAAGTGAATTTCCTGTTAAGTAGGGTCTGCTGAAAATCACAGAAGTGCCTGAATTTTTTAATTTGTAGGGCAGAGCGTCAAGAAAATGTCCGGTGGACATTTTTAGCGAATGAGCCAGCCTGCCGCGCTGGCAATATAAATACTTCGAATTGAACAAGTTAAAAAAGGCAGGTGCTTCTGTGGAACGAAAACACGATATTATTGAATGATAAAAATGCACGACTTTTTCGATAATACCTCGATTTTTCTTGCGTTTTACTATTGACATTATTTCGTAATTCATTCTCTTTTACGTGTTTGAGAGTTTTTCAGCAGAGCCTAACTATACACTATCAACTCATAACTCAAAACTATCCACTATCCCTCCCACATATACGGTTTTTTAAACCGAAAAACGTATTTTTGCCCTGATAAACCAATTCCAATCTTTCCATGTCGAGAATTCTGACAGGTGTACAAAGTACCGGCACCCCGCATTTGGGCAACCTTCTGGGGGCTATATTACCCGCCATTGAGATGGCTAACGATCCACATAATGATTCTTACCTCTTTATCGCTGATATGCATTCCCTTACCCAGATAAAAGACGGAAAAATGCTTCGCGAAAATACTTACAGCACCGCTGCCGTATGGCTCGCCGCCGGAGTCGATGTGGAAAAAAGCGTCTTT
>CAZQPD010000220.1:0-12073 GCA_964595235.1 uncultured Polaribacter sp. | reverse complement strand
TTTGGCTTCGGCTATACGTTGTTCCCTTTCCCGTTCGAGTTGCGCTCTTTTGTCTTGGATGTCTTTGTCTCCGGGTTGGCGGTAAACGTCGTCGTCTTGTTCTGCTTGTTGTTTGGCACGGGCGATTTCCTGCTCGCGTTCCTGCTGTGCTTTTTCGGCTTTGGCGGTTTGTTCCTGTTTGGCGAGTTCTTGTTGTTTTTTCAGCTCTTCCGCTTTTTGTTTGGCTTCGGCGAGGATTCTTTCTCTTTCGGCTTGAAGCATTTTACGCCTTTCCTCCATGGCTTTTTTCGCTTCGGCGATACGGCGTTGTTCTGCCAGTTTTCTTTCCTCTTCGGCTTTTTGTTCTGCGAGGATTCTTTCTTTTTTGAGTCTTTCTTTTTCCTGGCGTGCGAGTTCTTTTCTTTGGTAGAACGACAGTTCTTGTTGGTTTGCCTCCTCGGGTTTTATGACTTCAACGGATTCCACGACGGTGTTTGTTTCCGGGTCGATGACACTGATGACATTTTCCGTATATATTTCTTCGGAGAATTCGGGGGGTAATTCCGGATTGAGATAGAGGTTTACGAAGTTATTTTTCTGCGGAATGATTTGCAGTTCGCTGAATCCGTTGTAGTTTTCGTGATAAGCTACGATGTCATATCTTTTGGTACAATCGACGCCTGAAATGGTAAAATGGCCTTGTTCGTCGGTAAATACCGTATCGGAGTTGCCTTCTTGGTCAAAATATTCGATAGAGACGTTGGCAATCGGTTCGTGGGTTTTTTCGTTTTTTACGATACCTTCGATAGTGTCCGGACAATTTAGGAAATAGCCCGGAGAGACTGCCAACCAAAATGCAAGCCACGTGAATGAAAATAATATGTTATTTTTATAGCGTCGCATATGAAAGGTTGATTCCTGTGGTTGAAAGGTAGAAAAAATGTCGAATATTATAGAAAGGTTTAGGTTAATTATCCACATTTTATGCACATGCAAAATTAGTAAAAAATGTTTAATGTAAATTTTTCAATTGTATAGATGGCACAATATGATAAAATTACCGAGCGTGATTCGAAGTACCGTCATTTGGAGAAAAAGGAAATATCAGAGATAATCAGGGAGATAAACGATGAGGACAAGCTGGTCGCATATGCAGTGGAACGTGCACTTCCCCAGGTGGAGAAATTGATAAGGGTGGTGGTGGACAGGATGTCGTCCGGGGGGCGTTTGTTTTATATAGGTGCGGGCACGAGTGGTCGTCTCGGAGTATTGGATGCTTCGGAATGTCCGCCTACTTTCGGCGTGTCTGACGACCGAGTGATAGGATTGATTGCGGGGGGGGACGGTGCTCTTCGCAAAGCCGTGGAATCGGCGGAAGATTCGCTTACCCAATCGTGGTTGGATTTGCAGGAATACGGAATTAACCGGAAAGATGTACTGATAGGTATTGCGGCATCGGGGACTACGCCTTATGTGGTTTCAGGTATTGAAAAAGCGCGGGGGCAGGGTATAGCGACCGGTTGTATTACCATGAATCCCGGAAGTCCGTTGCATCGCGTTGCGGAATATCCCGTTGTGGTAGTGGTCGGTCCGGAGTATGTGACGGGGAGTTCCCGGATGAAAGCCGGTACCGCACAGAAAATGGTTCTCAACATGATATCGACAACAACCATGATAAAATTAGGGCATGTTCAAGACAACAAAATGGTCGATATGCAATTGAATAACGATAAATTAATAGAAAGAGGGTGCCGGATTATCATGAAGGAATTGGAGGTAGATTACCAAACGGCAAAATCATTATTATTGCAGCGTGGTTCCGTAAGGAAAGTTTTGGACAGGAAGTAAGAGAGATATTGAATGAATTTAATAAAAAAATTAGCAGGAAAATTCGACGGATGGGAATTTTGGCCTTCCTATATGTTTTATGTTCCCAACCTACCATATGCAATTTATTTGGCATTGCGTGCCCGTGATATTACATTTTTTACCGCTGCGAATCCGGCGTTAAAAGATTCAGGAAACGGCACCGAATCGAAGTTCGATACCTTGATGTTGTTGGACGGAAAATATAAGCCGGTTTCTCTCTTGGTTCCGGCGGAACCATCCGGAAGGACCTTGGATAAAGTACTTCGTCAATTGGATTCCCTTTCGTTGGGTTTTCCATTAATCGCCAAACCGGATATGGGATTCAGGGGAATTTTGGTAAAAAAAATCCGCAATGAATCCGAACTGGCTGAATATTTGGAGCGTTTCCCGGTGAAAACGATTATTCAGGAGTTTGTAGATTATCCCAATGAGTGTGGTATTTTTTATTCCAAGTTGCCGGGGAGGGATAAAGGGAATATTTCTTCATTGACCATAAAATCATTTTTATCGGTCACAGGGGACGGGCAATCTACTTTGGAAAAATTGGTCAGGCAAAATAAACGTGCCCGCCACTATTTGAAAAAATGGATTGAGAATCATGCGGAACGGTGGCACCAGGTGCCCGAAAAGGGCGAAAAAATCCTCTTGTCCGAAGTAGGGAATCATATACAAGGTGCGCGGTTTATCAATGGGAACCATTTGATAGACGATAAGTTAACAGCGGTTTTCGACGAATTGTCAGCTGGTTTGGAAGGTTGGTATTACGGGCGTTTTGACGTCAAATACAAGGATATGGAATCATTAAAAGAAGGTAAGGATTTTACCGTTCTGGAAATAAACGGAATCATATCGGAGCCTACACATATTTACGACCCGCAACATATTACGTATGTCAAAGGCTTACGGGAGTTCCGCAAACATTGGAAACGGCTGTATGACATCGCACTTTCGAATATGAAAAACGGGGTGCCTACTACTCCGGTTATTCCTTTTGTCAGGGATTTGATGAAATTGAAAAGACATATAAATAATATCAAACGTTTATCCGTAAAGGGCAGCTAACTTATTCCAATCCAATCCTCCGAAACCACCGGAACTCATCATCAGTACGGCTTGATTTGCCGGGGGAAAAGTGTTTATAAATTCTTCGAGTTCTGTAGCGCTTGTTAAGACGGTGAGGTCGTCCCTGCCGAAGGCTTTTTTTATCGCTCCCGGGGAAATCACTTCCATATCTTTATGTTTGACGGCTGCCGGGTCGTAATATACGGCTGCGGTATCCGCTTCATCCAGGCTGCCTTGGTACCGGCGGATGTAATCCTTGTTCAGACTGCTGAATGTATGAAGTTCCAACACGGCGATTATTCTCATTCCGGCGAATTGTTCCGCTACCGCTTTCAGGCTTGCGCGGACTTTCGACGGAGCATGGGCAAAATCCCTGATTAGGACTCCCCGTTTGCTTCTGGCTACAATTTCCAATCTTCGCGAAGCGCCTTTGAAGCTCCGCATCGAGTCGAAAAAATCCCGTTCGTCCATGCCTGTCGCACGGCATATTCCGGCGGCACCTTGCATATTGGAATAATTGTGCTTACCGAATATTTGCAACGGCACTTCCGTTTCGCCGGTCAAGTAGGTTGTTCCATTGCGAATTTCATAAGGCGGTGTGGAATAGGGGATGCGTTCTACCAGAGAGCCTGCATACCGGACCAGACGTACGACTTCGGGGTCTTCGGCGTTGTAAATCAATTTTGCATGGGCGGGTAATCCGCTTACCAGCTGCCGGAAGGTATTCAAATATTCGTCATAGGTGGGGAATACATTGATATGATCCCAGGCAATACCGCTGATAAGGAGGATGTGCGGGCGGTAATGCAGGAATTTCGACCTTGGGTCAATGGGAGAGGACAGGTATTCATCTCCTTCCAATACGATATAGGGGGCATTTTCGCTAAGCGAAACCATGGTGTCGAATCCTTCCAGTTGTGCGCCTACCATATAATCGGTTTCGATATGCATTTGCCGGAAGGCGTGAAGTACCATAGCGGTGATAGTGGTTTTGCCGTGTGAGCCTGCTATGACGATACGGGTTTTGTCTTTCGAATGTTCGTAGAGGTATTCGGGGTACGACATGACGGGGATTCCCAATTCGCGTGCTTTGGCGAGTTCGGGGTTGTCAATACGGGCATGCATGCCCAGGATGATAAGGTCGATATCCGGTGTGATGCGGCCGGGGTACCAGCCTTCGGCGGGAGGTAAGATGCCATGGTGTTGTAGCCGGCTTTTGGACGGGTCGCGCAGTTTGTCGTCACTACCCGTTATCCGGTGCCCCTTCGCGTGCAATGCGATGGCGAGGTTGTGCATGGCACTTCCGCCGATGGCTATAAAATGAATGTGCATGAGGTGTTTTTTCAGGCAAATATACGCAGGTCAAATGAGTTTTGACATTAAATGATTACGCGTTTTACCCTCCGGGTAATGCCGGTGATAATCTCGTAAGAAATAGTGTGGGTCCGCCGGGCGAGGTCTTCTACCGTCTCTTGCCGGTCGAAAACCACTACCTCGTCACCTTCATTGCATTCTATTCCGGTTACCTCCACCATGATCATGTCCATGCAGACATTTCCCAGAATGGGTGCTTTCCGCCCGGCAATACGGACATAGCCTTTTCCGTTGCCCCAACTCCTGGGAATGCCGTCGGCATGTCCTATGGGAATCGTCGCGGTACGGATGGGTTTGTCAGCGATGTAAGCGCGGTTGTAACCCACCGGTTCGCCGGCTTTCAGCCGGTGGATTTGTGAAATTTTGCTCTTGAGAATACCGGCTATTTTCAATTCTTTCGTCCATTCGGGGCGGTTGGCATATCCGTACAGGCCGATGCCCACCCTGACCATGTCGAAATGTGCTTCCGGATAGTGAAACACCCCCGATGTGTTGCAAATATGCCGGATAAAAGGTCTGTCATATACCCGGCGTATCCGCCGGACGATATCGAGGTATTGTTTTATTTGCCCGAGGCTAAATGCTCTTTCGGCGGGATCTTCGCTCGCCGCCAAATGCGAAAATACCGAAGCGATATGAAGCCGGTGCCTGTTTATTATTTCGAATATTTCCCCGGTTTCTTCCGCGCTGAAACCCAAGCGGTTCAATCCCGTGTTGAATTTGATATGAATAGGCAAGGAAATATGTTCGCCGGACAAAAATTCCGCAAAGGTGTTCAGTGTTCGACGGTTGTAGATATTGGGTTCGAGGCGGTATTCCGCATACAATCCGGGGGGTTCTAGTTGGGGATGTAATACGAGTATGGGCGTACGTATGCCTGCCTTGCGTAGGCGGATGCCTTCGTCGAGATATGCCACAGCGAAGTAACCGGTTTTTTCCGCTTCGAGCACACGGGCGACGGCTATATCATCATGACCGTAAGCAAATGCTTTCACCACTGCCATTAGGCGTGTACCACTTCCGGTAAGCGAACGTATTTTTCTGTAATTATGACGGATAGCCTCCGTGTGAATTTCCAGGTAGGTGGTGGGAGACGGGTTCATTATTCGCGGGTTTGCACCTTTTTTTCCCGTTGTTGTTGCATGGCGCGATAATATGCCGAACGGCTCAAAGGTTCGTATATATCCTTTTCACCCAATACTACCAAGTCGTCGGTAGATACTTTGCGGTAACTATAATGTGCCAGGTTTCCGGTACGTGTACAGATGGCGTGTACTTTCGTCACGTACTCGGCGGTAGCCATCAGGGCGGGCATGGGACCGAAAGGTTTGCCCTGAAAATCCATGTCCAAGCCTGCTACGATAACTCTTATGCCTTTGTTTGCCAACTCATTACATACGTTGACGATTTCATCGTCGAAAAATTGCGCTTCATCTATACCGACCACATCCACATTGGCACAGAGCAAACGGATATGTTCTGCCGACGGGACGGGGGTCGAAGGTATTTCATTGGCATCATGAGACACGACTTTTTCCTCGTCGTAGCGGGTATCCATGGCGGGTTTGAATATTTCCACCCGTTGCTTGGCGAACTGGGCACGTTTCAAGCGGCGTATCAATTCCTCGGTCTTACCGGAAAACATGGAACCCGTGATTACTTCTATCCAACCGAACTTCTCATTGTGATTGACCGTATTTTCTAAAAACATGATGCAATAACTATTAGAAAAAAAACAGATTTGTTATTTACTTTTTGCGTACTTTTGTAACACGAAACAACCGGAACCGTTCCGCATTCGTACAAAAGTAAAAAAATAATCTTTCCCTTTTTCCAAACTCAAAGAGAAGTTATGCACAATATCGATAGAAAAACCATGCAGCGAATCCTCCGGGAATTGAATAGTGAAGAACTCCTGGACCAGCCTGCCCGCTTATTGGAACAATTGCGCCTGGCGTATGAGAAGGCGGTGTTGTACCAGTTTTATCAACAGAACAACAAAACCAAAGATAGTTCGATACCCGAAGATAAAATCATAGATTTTGCCGGTGAAGATATGAACAGGCAAGAAGGGGACGAAATCATTATTTACGACACGGCAAATGCTGTTTCCGGTAGTAAAGAAGAGGCTCCCGCTAATGATATGGCTTCCGCAGCGGAAGATGTTGTCCCTGAGCCGGAGGTGCCTGTGGAAAACAAGACGAACCCCGAAGACGGTAAATCTGAAGCCGGTGAAGAAGGTACTCCGGAGGATGAACAAGGGGGTAGTAATTCACAGACGGATGTGCTGGAAAATACAGGTGAACCGGCTGAGAAAAAAGCGGATGAAGAACTTACATTCGAGGAAAAAATTAAGCGGATAATGGAACATGCAAGACAGTTGGAATCAAAAATAAAAAAGAACCCCCCCAATGTATCTCCGGTACAGGAAGTAAAAAACAACGGGAAAAACCAATCCGGATCCTCCGGTCAACAGGACAAAAAAGAGACGGAACAAGAAAAACAACCCGGTGAAATAAGCTTCGAAGACGAGTTCAAAGAAGCTATCTCTGCGGATTATGCCGCAGAAATGTTCGAAAAAGCCCAACCCAAGACGGACAACCCCCAGTCGCTCAACGATAAATTGTCCCAAAACCAACTCATCATAGGGCTCAATGACCGGATTGCTTTCGTCAAACATTTATTTGCCGGCGACCTCTTTGCGTTCAATCAATGCCTCGAACACTTGCAGCAGGTAGATTCTCTCGATGCGGCACAAGACTATATCGAAAAGGATATAAAAGCCAAATATGAATGGGGCGAAAAACAGCAACCTTACGAGGAACGCTTCCGCCAAATCATAGAACGGAAATTCGGCGGATAAGAACGTCTTATATAGGGATTTACATTTTCAGATTGTCGATAATCCGGTCTATTTTCTCCTTGTTCAGCATATAATCCTCTGCTTTTTTGTCTTTGTATCTGTGATACAGGAATAAAGGCAATAGTACAAAAGCCAGGAACAAAACGGCACTCCCGGTTATTTTTTCCGCCAGCGGGTGTTCGATATATTTCATATACAAACCGGCAGCTAGCCACAACAGGTCAATTGCCAACACTATGCGCAACAGTTTTTTCGTCATACGGTAATAAAAAAAGGATGCCGGCACCGTCGAATAAAAGCCGGGCGGTTCCTTTTATTGAAAAAATTCATTGCAAAAATAGAAAAGATTATCTTTGTGGAACAATTAATAAATGCCAATCATGCGAAAAATCCTTCTGTTGATAGCCGTGCCTGTATTTTTTTTCTCTTGCAAGAGTGAAAAGGACGAATCGTGGTACCGTGATACGTTGTATGCACGGAAAATAATGAACATGGAGTTTGCCGATCCGGAATACAGCCCTTTGCCTCCCGGAGCTGTGGGCAGTTTCAAGGGACTGGATTTTTTCCCCATTAGTAAAAAGTATGTAGTGGAAGCACGGTTCGAAAAAAATCCCGATCCGGAACCCGTCGTCTTATCGACCAATACCGGTAGAAAACCCGTATATATCAAGTACGGAACGGTGTATTTTACTTTGGACGGTAAGGATTGTTCGTTGGTTTTATACCGTGATACGGAGATTTCCGGCGACCCGGAATATTCAGACGTTTTGTTCATTCCTTTTACCGATTTGACCACGGGACAAGAAAGCTACGGAGGAGGGCGGTACCTGGATATAAAAATTCCCGGAAGTGATAAGGTAATATTGAATTTCAACAAATGCTACAATCCGTATTGTGCATATGACGACAGATGGTCATGTGTCATACCGCCCGAGGAAAACAATTTGCCCGTAGCGGTGTATGCGGGAGTAAAAGCGTATGGGGAAGGACATTAGTTTCTATTGGCAATCCACCACGAATCCATCCAGTTCCCGGTGTTTTAAGATGGCGGTATAATGCATTTGTGCGGCTTCGTTGCATACCTGTCCGGAGAATATATAGGTTTCGGTAAAATTATCGGTATATTCCACAGCAAAGACCGCTTTACCGTTTTCTATATAGACTTGTGCTTCATCCTGGAAACCCTCATAGAAAGCATCTTCGAGCAATATCCAATCGAACGTATCCACCAGTTGTTCCGATAAGTCGGAGGCGTTCTTTTGTCCTATGGACAATCCGCGGCTGTGAGCTTCATTGGCAAGCCATTCGGAATAAGCGATGACGTCCTCCTCTGTAATTTCGAAACCCAATTCGTCAGTCGTCCAGGAATGTAAATCGATATTATCGGGTTCTACCCCGTCGAAGCCTTTGGCTTTGATCATATCCAATCGTGCACGCATGATAGGTGCCAGCAGATCTATCCGGCTGATATCGAGAAAACGTTCTCCGTCCCAGTCCGGATAGGTATTGCCTATTACTTCTTGGGGGAAATCACCTGCATCGGGGCGCCATTCTTCCCAAGAACCGGCAGAAATGTAGGCGAAAACTTTTTTGCCCTGGATATGCAAGGCATCGATAAACTCTTCTTCGTTATCGAATGCGTCGATATCGACTACTTTGGCCGAATAGGTCATATCCTGTGGAATATCGCTGCGCAAATCCCAGTCGAAACTCACCTCGGGTGCAGGACGGTACCACGACCCTTCTTCCGGGATAGGCGGATCGTCGCCATTATCACCACAAGAACCCAAACCGGCAAGCATCAATACGGGGAACGACAGTAAAATAATCGTGTTTTTCATTTTTTGTAGGGGTTTAATTTTTTTTATGCACTCAAAACTTTAGCTCCCGCAAATCCCGCAAATGCAGCTACGAGACCCATGGACAAAGAAAGCAATGTATAGAGGAAAAAGCGACCGTAGGCGCCTTGATATAACAAAGTAATGTTCTCATACATGAATGTGGAAAAGGTAGTGAAACCTCCGAAAATACCGATGACCAAAAAAGCCAATTGGTTATCTGACAATGCCTTGCCGGAACTCCTGATATGCAAACCCATGATAAACCCGATGAGCAAACTGCCGAGAATGTTTGCCATTAAGGTACCGTATGCAAAGCTGTCTTTGTTCAACACGCTACCCAACATATACCGGAATATACTCCCGATTCCACCGCCGAGAAAGATGATGAGTAATTGACGCATGGGTTAAGACTTTTTTACCATGCAATATTACGAATATCTTTCCAATTCCACTTGCCCGTGACCGTACCTTTGTGTAACATCATGATCCCCGGATTGGCGCGTATCATGGTTTTTAAGGTCGTTTCATCTGCGTACAACATATCAAAAGACCAACCGTATTGCTGTTTTAACTCCTGAAAATCATCTACATAAGAGGCTGTCAGGAAATGCACTTCATATCCGTGTTGCACCGCTTCATCACCCAAATTTTTTAGCATTTCGAACGAACGGGCATCAGCCAATGCCAGATTATAAGAAATAATCAACAGCACTTTGTCACTTTCCAGTACGGAATCCGTTAAGTCTTCGCCGCCGGGTGTTTCCAATATAAAATCGTGAACCGGCGGAATATCCATCCCCTCCACTTCCTTCATCCCTTCGGGGATGCTTTTGCCTACGGCATAAGGACGGAAATCGTGTATGGGCAAATGCTCCAACACGTAATATGAGAGGTACAACCCTCCCACCAATGCCAGAAAAGTCAACCAAGTAGCCCATTGCTTACTCCAAAGCGGTTTGATATACCGCCATCCCCTTACCAATACCAGCACAAGAATACCCAAAACGATATTTTTATAGAACGTTCCCCAAGGCGTAAGTTTGACCGCATCGCCGAAACATCCGCAATCCGTCACCTTATCATAATATGCGGAATACCAGGTCAAAAACAAAAAAACAGCCATAAGAACGCCGGCTATCCGGGTCGTCCATTTGGGCTTGAAGCCCACTAATAACGATACCCCGGTAAGTAATTCTGCCATGATCAGAACAAGAGCCAATCCCAACGAATAGGGAATCAAATAGGGCATATTCAATACGTCCTCACTGAGGTATTCCTCCATCTTGATGGCAGAGCCGATGGGGTCCACCAATTTGACATACCCGGAAAAAACAAACGTTATTCCGACTAATAAACGGGCAATGGAAACCGGTACTTTCATAGTTTGTAATTATTGATACAAATATAAATGAAAAATACCAACAAACCGCCAAAAAAAACGTACTTTTGACCACCATGAAAGTAGAACAATTACGCAATGAAGCCCCATTGGGCAATTTTGAACTACTGGCACGGCAGGTAGTGGAAGGCTTTATCACCGGATTGCACCAAAGTCCTTTCCACGGATTTTCCGTCGAATTTGCCGAACACCGTTTGTACAACACCGGTGAGAGTACCCGCCATATCGATTGGAAACTCTACGCCCGTACCGATAAATTGTACGTAAAACGCTATGACGAAGAGACCAATTTGCGTTGTCATATCATTATCGACAATTCCGCATCCATGCATTTCCCGGAATCGGGAAATAATACATTGGACGATTTGAACAAAATAGGATTCTCTGCCGTTGCTGCTGCTGCATTGATGCAATTGCTCAAACGCCAACGAGACGCTGCGGGATTGAGTATCTATTCCGACCGGTACGAATATTATGCGCCCGAAAAAGGCAGCCAACGCCACCACAGGAGGTTACTCAAAGAACTCGAAACCCTACTCACCGTTCCGGCGACCGGAGGTACCCGAACCCACCGCTTCCTGCACCGGATAGCCGACCGTTTGCACAAGCGCTCACTTATATTCGTATTTACTGATATGTGGCAAGCGGGTACCAGCGAAAAAGAACTGTTCGAAGCACTGCGCTACCTGAAATTCAACAAGCACGAAGTCGTACTCTTTCACGTTTTCGACGGCAAAACGGAACGGGATTTTGACTATGACAACCGCCCCAAACGCTTCGTGGATGTAGAAACGGGGGAACATGTACAGCTATTCGCCGGTACGGTCAAAGACGCCTACCACCAAGCTGTGGACGACTATTTTCACCGTATCAAACTCAAATGTATGCAGTATCAAATAGACTATGCACCCGTGGATATCCGCCGGGGTTTCTTTCCGGTATTGTCCGCCTATTTGATAAAGCGCCATAAAATGACCTGAAATACCTGCTTTTTTTGCCCGGAAAACCATCATTATCCCTATCTTTGCCCCGTATGAAGCACCGGATATCACTCGATGAACTCTATGACGAACCTATCGAAATGATAGGGATTTACAGCCCGTTCCCCTCTTTCCAATTGGCTTATCACATCAACCGCCATCTCGGTATCCGGTTGGAACATTCCGGAACATTGGAACATGCCACACACCCGTTAGGATTCAATGTCTATGAGTACCGGGATACCGATAGCGGGAACGCCTATACCTTGTTTGAAAATTTCGCATTGGTATTTAGCACAATAGAAGGAGATAACCTGTTCTCTGCCAGCAATACCTTGGTTCAGCGGAAAGTATATTTCCTGCCCCGTATGAAGGATTATACGCATTTCATCCGGGTAATGGGTGAAGTGCCGGATGCCGGTTCACTTTATCCGGTTTTCCGGAAAATCCCCGGTATCGAAGCCTGTACCGGACTAGACCCGGAATTGCTAAAAAACACTCCGGTGTTGTATTATTAAGCTCTACCGGAAATTCCCAAACATATGAAAAATAGTGAACTACGACATAATAACGCCAATGACACAATACGGGAAAAATCGGACTTTTTCCCGGAAACCCATTTTATTAATATTATTCCGAAAAAAAACGTGTTTTCGTTCTACGGAAACACTTTGATTCAAAAAACATCTGAAAAGTGAAAAAAACA
>CAZQPD010000219.1:0-6091 GCA_964595235.1 uncultured Polaribacter sp. | reverse complement strand
ATCCTGTTTTTTTATATCTTTGCACCGGAAATCTCATTCACATACCGTTGAATGGGATTTTCGTTTGTATAACGCTCGAAAATAATTTCATTATGGGAAAAATCAAATATTATACCGCAGAAAGTTTACAGAAAATCAAAGATGAAATCAATTATTTGGAAAATGTAGAACGTCCGCGCATTTCCCAGGCAATAGCCGATGCCAGGGATAAAGGTGATCTAAGCGAAAATGCCGAATACCACGCAGCCAAAGAAGAACAATCCAAAGTGGAATATAAGATCGTACAGCTGAAAAGACTGCTTACCAATGCCCGGCTAATCGACGAAGATAAAATCGACAAATCCAAAGCACTGCTGTATTCTACCGTGAAAATGAAAAACCTCGACCTGGGTACGGAAATGGAATATACACTCGTGCCTGAAACCGAATCCGACCCGATGCAGAAAAAAATTTCCGTCAGCTCTCCCGTTGCCAAAGGCGTACTGGGCAAGAAAGTGGGCGAAATAGCCGAAGTTCAAACCCCTTCCGGTTTGATGCGATTGGAAATTCTCGAAATCACCCGAAATTAACATCCGTCATGAGTAGCATTTTTACCAAAATCATCCGCGGGGAAATCCCCTGTTATAAAATTGCAGAAAACAAGCATTGCTTCGCCTTCCTCGATATCCGGCCCAATACACCCGGGCATACCCTCGTGGTACCGAAAAAAGAAGTGGACAAAATCACCGATTTGGACGAAGATTCTTACCGCGAACTCATGGCTTTTTCCCATAAAATAGCGCGAGCACTCGACCGCTCGATGGATGCCAAACGGGTGGCTATGGCTGTGGTCGGACTCGAAGTTCCCCATGTACACGTCCACTTGATACCTATCGACAAAATGAGCGATATGGACTTTTCTCACAGCATAGACATGACCCCCGGACAATTCGAATCCATAGCCCGGCGTATCAGAAAAGAATTGGAATAAGCCTCTCCGGTAATTGTCTGTAGTGTAAAGATCTACGTGAATGCACCGGCTTTATACCCGTAGATTTGGTAAATTTATTCGAAAATATTTTTCCAATCCCGATAGTATTCTGTTGACCGGCACTTAAATGACACAAACATACGGGCGCGAACAAGGTAAAAAATACTTTTCCTATCTTTGCAAATGTAAAATTTTAATGTGTGTTTCATGGATTACGCAAAAGAATTTAAAAAATTTGCCATATCGGACAGGGGGATCAACAGCTTGTATTACGACCAAATTATAAGCAGTATGACCCCTTATATCATCGAAGAACGCCAGCTCAATGTAGCACAAATGGATGTGTTCTCGCGGTTGATGATGGACAGGATTATCTTTTTAGGCACTGAAATTACCAGTCAAGTGGCAAATATCATCCAAGCGCAATTGTTGTTCCTCACCAGTGTGGACAGCGGAAAAGACATTTCCCTGTATATCAATTCCCCCGGAGGGGGGGTCTATGCCGGATTGGGCATATACGATACCATGCAATTCATCCGTCCCGACGTGGCGACCATCTGTACCGGCATGGCAGCATCTATGGCGGCGGTACTTATGGCGGCGGGAACCAAAGGAAAACGCTCGGCATTGCCCCATTCCCGGATTATGATTCACCAGCCCCTCGGCGGAGCTCAAGGACAAGCCAGCGATATCGAAATCACCGCACGCGAAATTCTCAAACTCAAAGACGAACTCTATCAAATCATCTCAAAACATTCCGGACAACCCCTCGATAAAGTAGCGGCGGACTCCGACAGGGATTATTGGATGAAAGCCGAAGAAGCCAAAGAATACGGTATGATTGACGAAGTCTTGTACGGAAATAATTAACATTTATGGAACAGGAAAATATCAGCTGCTCCTTCTGCGGACGCAGCAAATCGGAAGTGAACTTACTGATAGCCGGCCTCAATGCCCATATCTGTGACCGGTGTATCGAACAAGCCCATACCATCGTACTGGAGGAATGGGATGAAAAAAAGAAATCAAAACCGGGAAAACAAAACCTGAATATCAAAACACCGAAAGAGATAAAAGAATATTTGGATCAATACATCATCGGTCAGGAACAAGCCAAAAAAGTCATGTCCGTAGCGGTGTATAACCACTATAAAAGACTCCTGGATGCCCGCAAGGAAAAGAAAAGCAAAGCCGGAAGTAAGGACGGCGAGGTGGAAATTCAAAAGTCCAATATGATACTGCTCGGCGAAACGGGAACCGGCAAAACCCTCATCGCCCGTACCATTTCCAGAATGCTGGACGTACCCTTTACCATCGTGGATGCTACGGTACTCACCCAAGCCGGCTATGTGGGTGAAGATGTGGAAAATATACTGACGCGTTTGCTCCAAGATGCCGATTACAATGTCAAAAAAGCCGAAATGGGTATCGTCTTTATCGATGAAATCGATAAAATTGCCCGTAAGGGCGACAACCCGTCTATCACCCGGGATGTAAGCGGTGAAGGAGTACAACAAGCCCTGCTGAAACTACTGGAAGGCACCGTGGTCAATGTGCCCCCGAAAGGTGGCAGGAAACACCCCGAACAGAGTTTTATCCAAGTGGATACCACCCATATCCTTTTTATCGCCGGTGGTGCTTTTGCAGGTTTGGAAAAAATCATCGGGCGGCGTATCAACATCCAATCCGTCGGTTATGACGCATTGAAAGCCGAGAAAACCGTCGATAAGGAAAACCTGTTACAATACGTCACACCGAAAGACATCCGCGAATACGGATTGATTCCCGAAATCATAGGCAGGCTTCCCGTCATCACTTACACCAATCCGCTGGACAAACAAGCACTGCGCGCCATCCTCACCGAACCGAAAAACGCATTGGTCAAACAATATACACGCCTGTTCGAAATAGACGGTATCAAATTGGTATTTGAGGATAAGGCTCTCGATTTTATAGTCGATAAAGCCATGGAGTACAAACTCGGTGCCCGCGGACTGCGTTCCCTCTGCGAATCCGTCCTTACCGATGCCATGTACGAAATGCCCGGAACGGACGCCAAAGAACTCATCGTAACCGGATCATATGCGCAAGCCAAACTTACGACGGGAATTTTGAAGAAGTTACAAGCAGCGTCATAATGCCCGGGTTTACGGATTGAAAACCCTTTGTTCTTTTTCGACGAATACATGGCTTTCATCCAGCCAACTCAAAATAAAATCCGACAGTTCGGATTCGAAAACCTTTATGTCTTCATCAGTAAGCCATTCGCGTTTTTCTTTTGTTTTGGAACTCTGCTTGACGGATACATATCTCATCCCGTCATTGAATTTTCTAAAACTGAAAATAGCAGCCTTCAATTCTCCGGGCAATCCTCCGTTTTCCAGGCTAAACATCAGCGCATACATCATCAGCTGTACTACTTTGGACTTTTCCTCGAAAGTATTACCCCCGGGTATATAGGACAAACCACTCGCCGCTACAAATCCCGTCTTGTAATCGATAATTCTCCATACACCGTTGTACCGGTCGATACGGTCTATTTTACCCGTTAAGCGCACGGGAATACCGAGAGGTGCATGCGTCCAATTTGTGGAAAATTCCCTTTCGAGACTGTCGATAATCAGTTCATTACCCCTGTGCACCAATTCTTTTTCCATTTTTAAAAAACGCCGGATATACCTGATGACCACTTCTACCGGTATCATATCCATTCCGGAAGGTTTTTCCCTTCCGGTCAATTTTCGGTAGTGTTCCGTAACCAAGCTATTGACCTTGCCCAGCATTTCCACGTAGTGGTGTTCTGCCATAATCCGCCCCACATAGGGTTTGTACAGTTGTTCCAAAGTCTCGTGCAGTAAAGTTCCGGTTTGCCACATTTCCATATTACCCGTCAGTTCGCCCGGTTCTTGGATTTTCAAAATGTATTTTTGATAAAAACCCACGGGATTGTATATATAATCCGCTATCATGGTAGGGGACAGTCCTGACTCGAGCAGGGCGCGTAATTTTCCGGTCAGGGAGGGGGTAGAGGGTATTTCTTGCAATGTAACTTTTGCGGGTTGAATGCCCGTGCCGGCGCTGAGTTGTTTTATCGAAGGGTTTTTCCATACCAATCCCCTGAGGAAGCTCGACATTTCTCCCGCATCAAAAGATTCTTTTTCCCGGTTATAGACAAATTCCAAGCGGGAAGCCTGACGGAATAATTGATAAAAATGATATGCATCGCTTTCCCGTTCCGCCCCCGGGTCTTTCATACGCAATTGTCTCCTCAAATCGGGAGGGAAATAACCGGTATAAGGTGTTTTGCGCGGCAACACGCCCTCGTTGACAGGAGCTAATATGATGGTGTCGAAATAGAGCAATTGTGCTTCTTTGAACCCTATAATATGACAACGTGCCTTATCATTGCTTTCCCATCTGATTTGCGTTTGGGACAATAATTTTTTGTACAATTTGCGTAGAGCTCCCGGTTGCCCGGCGAAAGCATATCGTGCAATATAATTATTCAACAAACGGAATATTTCCAAATGCTTTAATATCAGCACTTTGTTTATTTCGCTGGTTTTGGGGTACAAAAAGAGGGCTATTTCTTTCATCCGGTCTAACGTACTGCCGGCATCCTCCTGAATGTTACTTCCGAACACCAATTTTAGAAGTTCGAAACTATCCGGTTGGTTTTCCAATTTTTTTTCCAACTCATCCAACCGGACTGGGGCTCCGTTTTGACGGGCAAATACTTTGTATATGGTTTTTATTCCGGGTAGAATACCGGACAAGAAAGGGTGAAAGAGCGTTTTCCGGAAGGTATCGTATGATATATTTTGCTGTGAGGCACCTGTTTGGACACGGTATTCTAATACGGATTCGAAGAATTCCGACAGCGGGTATAAGTGTGCCGGAATTCCCATGGCGATATTTACGCTTTCCATATTGCCGGTATTCCCCAACAGATAGGGCAACAATTTTTGGTTGGCAAGTACTATGGCGGAATTACCCGGTTGGTTTTCCGCCAGACGGAGAAGGTATTTGCCCAATGCCGCTTCCCCATCTATTGCATGTATGGTGATATGACCGGTATCCGTTGATTTTTCCGGCAGGTAATGTACGGGTATTTCCGGTGATAGCGGCTTGTTATCCGGCAGGGCAGGAAATGAGGGGGCGGTTTCCGGACTGCCTGAATGGACATCCAGGAATACACGTCCTTTGTTCCTGGCGAGAATTTCGCCGGTGACGTGTTTTTCTGCCGGGTTGAAAGCAGGGAATCCGGCGATAATGAAATATTTTTCCGTTTTATCCAAAAACGAATTAACCCGTCCGGCAGCATGGCGGTATATTGCGCCTTGATAGCCGGTACGTCCTCCGGACAAATGTGTATTCAACGCTTGGTAAATCCTGTACATCAAATCCGGCAATTCACTGCCCGGCGAGGGTCCGTGTTCGGGATCCCAACGCCGGATATCGTATATTTCTTCTAATTTTCGATAAGCTGCTTTTACATCTGCCAGATGCATGTCGAGCTCGTTAAAATCTTCGAGCATAGGTTCCGCCCAATCCGTAAAATATTCAAAATCACCATTTCCCCCCGGGTCTATTTCCCGGAATATCCGGTAAGTGGTAAGTAATAGTTCTACGGGTGGCAATTTGTACCGTCCGCTTATCAGTTCCATTAACGCTTCCATGGTCATTATTTCCGGAAGTATGGCGGGTTTTTCGGATCTTTCAATCCATATGTTAATAAAGCGGAGTCCCGCTCTTTTGGTGGGTAAAACTACCGTTTTGTCCGCAGCGGGAATATTAATAAATTCTTCGACCAAATGTTGTAAAAACGGCATATCAATATCGCATCGGTTTTGTACAAAGATAGTGATTTCCGGATGTTTCCGTTTTTTTTTATTTGCCGGCAAAAAAATCACAAAAAATTTTGACAAATATCAGTATTGTTATATCTTTGTGGCGATTTTTCTGTAATAACCGTTAAAATTATATTTCCTAAATACTATCGAAAATTACTGTTATGAGAAATTATCGAGGAAAACACTTACATTTTACATCACGTGATGATGTAAGTGTATTTTTTGCATCCCCGCACCGGGAAGATGCAAAAAAAACCGGCAGGCACGA
>CAZQPD010000218.1:0-11151 GCA_964595235.1 uncultured Polaribacter sp. | reverse complement strand
GAAACTTCCCGGGTCGAAGAAGTGCTCAACGGCGATTTGGATGCTTTTATCAAAGCGTATTTAATGCAGGGTACAGGTAAAGAAAATTAGGTTATTTCTCACAGGAATTATTAAACGGCATGTTTCGGTTAGTAAAAGGCTGTTTTGAGTTATTGTAAAAGGGTGAAAATACCCTTGATATCAGGTAGGAGTTTTTTATCTTTGTATTGTTATTAATCAATAAAATTTTTCAGTTATGAGAAAGCTATTACTATTGTTACTTATTTTACCTTTTTTCAACCTCGGACTGTATTCACAGGCCGTTAACCTCGTCGATGAGGACTTCGAAGCAGCGACCATTCCCAACGGATGGTTTACGTATAATCTGGGAGATTCGGATTGTGATTCCGAGAACTGGACTTTCGGATCGGGAGAAGTTCCGGGCAGTGTTGACGATTTCCCCACCAATGCCGCTATCTTCGACGACGACTCATACGGTTCCGACGGGGATCACAACAAGTCGTGTTTGTTTATGTTCCAACCTAATACATATTACGTTGGTTATGATCTTTCCGGATATGCCGGTCCCATCACTTTGTATTATGATTATGCCTTTAATGATTATGCCGGCGAAGTTCTTCAAGTGGTCATTTGGGACAATACAGCAACTGATTGGATTGTGTTGAAAACCTATGATACGGATACCGACCCTACTTCGGACACTGTGGATATCAGAGCGGCATTGAATGCTAATTCAGGTATTAATCCGACTAACGTCTATATCGGATTTATTTATGATGATGTGGATGGCGCATGGGGCTTTGGTGCAGGAGTTGATAATGTAAGGCTGGAAGTATATCCGGCACCTGCGAATGATGCTTGTGATAATGCCCAAGATATTTCCGGAGCCGTTTATACCACAGGGTTTTCGGCAGATATTGACGCGAGCGGGGCTACTAATAATGATGGGTTTATAGATATATGTTCCGATTCTATGAACGACGGAGTATGGTATGCTTTCTACGCCTATTATGAAGGCTCTGTAACCGTGGATGTTCAGCCCGATGCGAGTTTTGATCCTCAAATTGGTGTCTATGAAGGTAATGATTGCTCTTCATTGACCTGTGTGGGTACCGTTGATGATGGCTGGTCCGGCGGTGATCCCGAAACGATAACATTTGATGTTGATGCCGGTTCTACATACTATATTAACGTCGGTTATTGGGGCGATTCGTTTGATGCCTTCGAAGGGCCATTCCACATGGATGTAAACTTCAACTGTGCCGGTTCTTCCGTACCCAATGATTTGATCGCCGATGCCATTGAAATCACTGACCCGACTTTCTCGGATACGGTTAATATGCCTTGTGCCAATGCCGAAACAGGAAATTTTATTGGTTGTGCTTATGGAGGTTTTAAATCAGCTTTCTATAAGTTCCATACCACGGCATCATCTACCGTCGTTGCACAAATTCTGAATCCGACTGGTGTTTCGGCAGCTGTGTTCTATGAAGCTCCTTCATTGAACGCTACGGAAGATCAATTGGAAAGGGTAGATCAAACGAGCAATCCTTGTGCGCCCGGAGATACTTATTCCATCGTTACGGAAGCCGATAAGGATTATTACGTGGTGTTGACCAACGGTAGTGAAACGACCATTACCATCAATGGTGTATATAACAATACGGGCATTTCCGACCAGGTTATTGCCGGTTTGAAAATGTATCCGAATCCCGTAGAAGACATGTTGAATATCCAATCACCGGATAGTATGAAAGAAATTTCGGTATTCAATATAGCCGGACAAAAGGTAGCAGCCTTCAATCCGGATACTACGGACTTCCAAATTAATACCTCCGGATGGAGTACCGGTACCTATGTGGTGAAAATTCTCACCCAAAACCAAACCGGTATCTATCATATCGTGAAGGAATAAACAAAAGGAAGAAGTAAATTATTGTAGCCGCTTTCCGGAAGGAAAGCGGCTTTTTTATGCTTTTCCCCTCAGGATGTGACTGTTGTTTGTTAAAATTCTCGTAAAATTATAGCAAGTTTTCCAGAAGAAATAAAAAAATCCCTAATTTTGTAACATTAGTTACATAGTTAAATCAATGATTATGAAAAAACTAATCCTTACATTATTGTCGTTATTCCTGATAGCAGGAATGTATTCCCAGACCATAAACCTGGTCGATGAGAATTTTAACGGTACGACCATCCCTGACGGATGGGAAACGTATAATCTGGGAGACCCTGCCTGTAATTCTGAAAATTGGACTTTCGGTTCAGGTAATATACCCGGGACTACAAGTGATTTTTCGACCAATGCCGCTATCTTCAACGATGATTCTTATGGCAATGATGGGAATCATAACAAGTCGTGCCTGTATATGCTTGACCCGGCTACAAATTATGGTTATGATTTGTCGGGATATGCAGGACCTGTTACATTGTATTATGATTATGCTTTCAGTAATAATAACGGGGAACTTCTTCAAGTGGTAATTTGGGATAATACCGCCCTGGAATGGATAGTTTTGAAAACATATGGTACAGACTCTCCTCCGACTTCCGATTCCGTGAATATCAGGGCAGCTATGCAAAATAATTCCGGTATCAATCCGTCATTTGTCTATATCGGATTTATTTATGATGATGTGGATGGCGAATGGGGTCTTGGCGCAGGAGTTGATAATGTAAAATTGGAAGTGTATGAAGCACCGGACAATGATGATTGTCTAAATGCTCTTTATATCAGTAATGAAATTTTGGCAGACGGATATTATTCGGTGGATATGGATGCGTCGGGAGCCACTAATAATTCGGGAAATATCACATTGTGTGCAGATGGAATGAACGATGGGGTTTGGTATTATTTTACCGCATATTATGACGGTTCCGTTACGGTTGATGTACAACCGGATGCGAGTTTTGATCCTCAAATCGGAATCTATGAAGGGGATGATTGTACTTCATTGACCTGTGTAGGTACCGTTGATAACGGTTTGTCGGGCGGCGATCCGGAAACCATTACGTTCGATGTGGTGTCAGGAACCAAATATTATATTAATGTCGGTCATTGGGGCGGTTCGTTTGATGCCTTCGAAGGACCTTTTCATATGGATGTTACCTTCAATTGTAACGGACTTTCCGTTCCGAACGATTTAATAGCGGATGCCATAGAAATTACGAATCCTGTTTTCTCGGATACCGTCAATGTCCCGTGTGCAAATGCGGAAACGGGAACTTTCCAGGGGTGTTTATTCTATGATTTGAAAACGGCATTCTATAAATTCCATACCACGGCATCATCTACCGTCGTTGCACAAATTCTGAATCCGGCCGGTATTTCGGGTGCTTTGTTCTTTGAAGCTCCTTCATTGAATGCGACAGAAAGTGAATTAATCCATGTCGATCAAACGACCAATCCTTGCTCGATCGGTGATACTTATTCTATCGTTACCGATGCTAATAAAGACTATTATGTCGTTCTTACCAATGGTAGCGAAACCACCATTACCATCAATGGTGTGGAGAATAATACAGGAATTTCAGATCAAACGATCGCCGGATTGAAAATATATCCCAATCCGGTAGAAGATTTACTGAATATCCAATCACCTGATGATATGAAAGAAATATCGGTGTATAATATCGCCGGACAAGAAGTCTATCATACGGCACCGGGTGATGTATTGGTGTCCATACCGGCGGGTGAATGGGCTTCTGGTACTTATATCGTTAAAATTATAACCGGCGACAATACCGGAGTGTACCATATTATGAAAGAATAGAGTGTCCTTTTCTCCGTTCTAGAACCGCCTTTCTTTTGAGGCGGTTTTTTTTGTCATTTGTTATTTTGTAGTATCTTTACCCTATGGATTCAAAACAAATTACAAAGGGAATCGTTGAAGCTGTATTATGGCTAGCAGGTATTATCTTGTTGCTGCTTCTACTGTATGAAATCAGGCTGGTAATATACTATTTGTTTATCTCGGTAGTTCTCTCTCTCATCGCCCGGCCTTTTATCCGGTTTTTGAAAAATAAATTGAAGTTTTCCAATACTGCGGCAGCCATTACCGCTATGGCTTTTATCCTCTTGTTCATGGGCTTATTATTTAGTATGCTTGTCCCTTTGATTATCAAGCAAGGCGAGAACCTTTCCCTATTGAATACAGACAGCTTCAAGCAAAACGCCGAGCATCTGTTCGGGGTTATGGATGCCTATTTGCAATCCAAAAGCATCGATTTGTCACGGGTATTCGAGAAGTTTGACATTGCCCATATTCTCAATCAATTGCCGGATATTCTTAACAATTTCGTCTCTTTACTGAGTAATTTTACAGTGGGGCTGCTTTCGGTTCTTTTCATCAGTTTTTTCTTCATGAGGGATAAGGATATTATCAGTGAGTCGCTCTATGCGTTGTCCCCCCAGGGTAAAGAAGAAAGAATTCTGCGTTCATATAACAAAATTAAAGATCTCTTATCGCGGTATTTTATAGGATTAGTTGTCCAAATCAGCATTTTGTTTATCATCTATACCTTTATATTATTGATGGCGGGTGTGGAGAATGCCGTGGTCATCGCTTTTATCGCCGCTTTGTTAAACCTGATACCCTATGTAGGTCCTGCCATCGGTTTTTTTCTCATTGCATTTCTCACCATGACAGACAATTTGCAGAAAGATTTCCAGACGGAAATTTTGCCTACTACCCTTTGGGTATTGGCGGGATATCTCGGAGCTCAAATGATAGATGTGTTCGTCAGCCAGCCGCAAATATTTTCCAAGAGCGTCCGTTCTCATCCCCTGGAAATTTTTCTTGTCATCATAGCCGGTGGGTTGCTGTCCGGTGTGTGGGGAATGATGTTTGCCGTACCCGTCTATACGGCGGTCAAAGTGGTGCTGAAAGAATTCCTGTCTGAAAATAAAATTGTAAAATCTCTGACCAAAAATTATTAATCCATGTCGAAAAGAAATATCAGGGCTTTGTCATTTCGCAGAGAACCTGAAAAGAACCTGTTCGAAGAAATATCAAAACTCGCACGGGCGGAAGCCCCGCAAGAGGCTTACCGTAAATTGGCGGATGAATACCTTATGGACGAATCCGTCCTATACGGCACGGCTTCTTTTTACGATTTTCTAAAACCCGGGAGCGCACGGGAGAAAATCCGCGTGTGCAACGGCACCGCCTGTCTTACGGCGAACCGGCAGCACCTGGTGGAAAAAGAAGCCCGCCAAATGTTCGATGAGGAAGAAATAGGCCATGCTACCTGCTTGGGGCATTGCCATACCGGTGGGGCGTTTATGTACGAAGGGGTTACTTATTCCCTTCCGGAAAATGGCGACCTGCGAAGCCTGATAGCTTCCGGCAAATCGAACAAACGCTACGATGTGGTAGCGGTTTCCGAACCTGTATTGACCGGGGAAATACCCTCTGTCGAAGAGTTTTACCGGGAGATAAACCGCTTGTTGGAACAAAATGACGATATAGCCGGAGAATTAAAAGCCAGTGGTCTGCGCGGACGCGGAGGCGCCGGTTTTCCCTTTCATATCAAATGGGATACCGTACGCCGGCAGCAAGATGAGACCAAGTATATCGTCTGCAATGCCGACGAAGGCGACCCCGGAGCTTTTTCCGATATGTATTTGCTCGAAGAGCAACCGCATAAAGTCCTGGCGGGTATGTACATCGCAGGGATTACAGCCGGGGCTCATGAAGCCTATATCTATATCCGCGGGGAATACCCGCAGTCGGTAGAGGCGTTCCAACGGGCTATCGACGAAGCGAAAGACCACATCAAAGACTTCCGCATACGGATTATTCGCGGGCAAGGCTCTTATGTATGCGGGGAGGAAACGGCACTGCTCAATTCCATCGAAGGCTTACGCCCCGAAGTGCGTGTCCGTCCGCCGTATCCCGCCGTGGAAGGTCTGTACGGGAAACCCACCTTGCTTAGCAATGTAGAGACTTTCGCCAACCTGCCCCGGATTTTGACGCACGGCGGTGAACGCTTTGCCGCATTGGGGACGGACAAATCTACGGGTACCAAACTCGTATCCCTCGATAGCCATTTCGTCCGTCCCGGTATCTATGAGGTGGAAATGGGTATGCCTGCCGGCAAATTGTTCTACGATACCGCCGGAGGATTCCGCCGTCCCCTCAAAGCCGTCCAGATAGGAGGACCCTTGGGTGGAGTGGTCCCGGTGGATAAGTTGGAAACGCTTACCTTGGACTTCGAAAGTATGGACGAAGCCGGATTCCTGCTCGGTCATGCCGGTGTAGCCGGTATTCCGGAAGATTTTCCGATGATAGAATTTATCGAACATCTGCTCAAATTTACCGCTGACGAATCCTGTGGAAAATGCTATCCCTGCCGCATCGGTTCCCGCCGCGGACAAGAGTTGATAAACAAAGCCATCGTGGACAACATCCCCGTGGACAGACAATTGTTCGACGACCTGCTGGAAACCCTCGAACTCGGGTCGCTCTGCGCCTTGGGCGGAGGATTGCCCTTGCCCGTGAGGAACATCATGCAACATTTTGCCGGAGAATTAAAAGAATATTTTTCCTAACCGAATTTGCCTTGAAATCATGAAAGCCTGTATCGACAACGTATCTTATGAAATAAAACAAGGGGAAACCATACTCGAATTTGTCCGGAGAATCCGGGGAAAAGACAGTATCCCAACGCTGTGCCACGATGCCCGTTTGGAAAATTTCGGATCGTGCCGGCTCTGTTCGGTGGAAATAGCCTCCACCCGTGAGGGGGAGCGGAAAGTCGTCGCTTCCTGTCATACTCCCGTCAGTGAAGGATTGCACATTTTTCCGGATACGGAACGCATTTCGCGCCTGCGGAAAAACATTCTCGAACTCGTACTGACAGATTATCCGGAGGATAAAATCCACCCGGAACGGGGAAAAGCACCTACGGAATTCCAACGCATCTTGCAGCAAACCGGGATCCCGGAGCAGCGCTATCCCATTGAAAAAAAACATGATGACATCCCTCCGGATACCTCGCACCCATATATTCATTCCGATTTGAGTCAATGTATCAACTGTTTCCGCTGTGTGCGGGCATGCGAGGAAATTCAAGGGGAAATGGTACTCGGTATGTCCGGCAGGGGATTTGCCAGCCGGATTATCAAAGGCTTCGATACGACTTTCGATTTGAGTAAATGCGTATCCTGCGGAGCCTGTGTACAAACCTGCCCGACCAATGCCCTGACGGAAAAATTCGAAACCAAAACACTCTTGCCCGGTGAAGTCGTACGTACGACCTGTACCTATTGCGGTGTGGGTTGCCAACTCGATATTTATGTGAAAAACGGGGAAATAGCCGGTATCCAAGCCCCGGAAGATGCCGAAGTAAATGCGGGTCATACCTGTATCAAAGGGCGTTTTGCCTTCCGGTTCTACGACCATCCCGAACGTCTGACCGAACCGTTAATCAAACGCAACGGAACTTTCGAGAAAGTAAGCTGGGAGGAAGCCTATGATTTTATCGCCGGAAAAATCCGGGAAATCAAGAAGCGGTACGGTGCGGACGCCATAGGAGGCATTTCATCCTCGCGGGCTACCAACGAGGAAAACTACCTGATGCAAAAACTCATGCGTGCCGTCATCGGCACCAATAATATCGACGGATGTGCCCGCGTCTGTCATGCCCCTACGGCTCACGGTATGCAGCAGGCTTTTGGTACGGGAGCCGCCACCAACAGTATAGACGACCTCGAACATACGGATTGTATCTTTGTTTTCGGTGCTAATCCCACCGAGGCACATCCCGTTACCGGCGCGAAAATCAAACAATTGCTGATGAAAGGTGTCCCCGGTATCGTGGTGGACCCGGTACGTACCACCCTGGCGAAATACGCCACTTACCATTTACAATTACGCCCGGGTACCAATGTGGCACTACTCAATATGCTGGCGTATTACATCATAACAAACAATGCCGTCAAAAAAGAGTTTATCGAAAAACATACGGAGTATTACGAAGATTTCGAGAAGCATATCCTGTCGTTGGATATGGATGAGATGGAACGTATTACAGGCGTACCGAAGGAGCTGGCCGAACGCGCGGCATTGTTATATGCCCGTTCCGGAAATGCCATGGAATTCCACGGATTGGGAGTCACCGAGCATTACCAGGGAAGTAAATCGGTGATGCTGTTGGCGAATTTGGCACTGATGACCGGAAATGTGGGGCGTAAGGGAGTGGGACTCAATCCGCTACGCGGACAGAACAACGTACAGGGAGCTGCCGATATGGGAGTTCAGCCCCACCAAGGCGCCGGCTATCTCGATGTCAACGACCCGGAAATACAAGCCTATTACAAAGAGAAATACCGCGTGGATCATTTGCCTGAAAAAGAAGGCTTGAAAATTCCTGAAATGATAGTTGCCGCCATCGAAGGACGGTTCAAGATGCTGTGGATCATGGGAGAGGACACCCTGATGACCGACCCCAATACCGCCCATATCGAAAAAGCCTTTGCCAATCTCGATTTATTGGTCGTTCAGGAGCTATTTATGTCCGAAACGGCAAAAGCCGCCGATGTCATACTACCCGCAGCCTCGTATTTCGAAAAAAACGGAACCTTTACCAACGGTGAACGCCGGGTACAGCGTGTCAACCGGGTTATTTCCCCGGTGGGAAATACCAAGCCCGACGGGCAAATCATCATCGATATGATGTACAAATTGGGCTATGAACAACCCACCGGAAAGGTCTATGATGCAGCCAAGATACTCGAAGAAATAGCAGATGTTGTACCCTTTATGAAAGGAGTCACCTGGGACAGGTTGGGCGAAAACGGTCTGCAATGGCCTGTGGCGGAGGATGGTACGGACAGCAAATATATACACAAGGGCGGAGCCTTCAAACGCGGCAGGGGGAAATTCCACTACTTTGATTTTCAGGAGAGTCCGGAAATTGTAGAACACGGGAAGAAATACCCGTTTATCCTGACCACAGCCCGGCGCCTGGAACACTACAACTCGGGTACCATGACCCGTAGAACGGATAACCAACGCCTTGTGGCGACCGATTATCTCGTTGTCAATCCGGTAGATGCCGCCCGTAAAGGTGTTCAACCCGGTGACAAGGTGCGTTTGTTCTCCGCACGTGGCAGTATCGAAATTCCGGTAGAAGTGGATAACAGGGTCAAATCCGGCGTGGTACGTACCACTTTCCACCAACCGGAAATATTTATCAACAAACTCACCGGGAATGTCGGGGATTTCGAGACTTTGACTCCCGAATACAAAGTGGTGGCTGTGGATTTTGAGAAAATTCAGTAAGTGTATTAAATGGAGCTATCCGGAGTGAAATCAGATAAATGGACGGACAGGCTGGCTGTCGATGGTCAGGTGTATATCGCCGGGCCGTGCAGCGCCGAAACCCGCGACCAGGTGCTAACTACCGCCAGGCTATTGCAAGGCGGAAAAGTAAAAATATTCCGGGCGGGGGTGTGGAAACCCCGGACGCGTCCGGGAAATTTCGAAGGCGTGGGTGCTGTCGCTTTGCCGTGGTTGCGCGAAGTATATGAGCAGACCGGCTTGCTCCCGGCTGTGGAAGTGGCAAATGCCGTTCATGTGGAAAAGGTGTTGGAGTATGGAATACCCGTATTATGGATAGGTGCCCGTACCACAACGAACCCTTTTGCCGTACAGGAAATTGCCGATGCTTTGCGGGGGAACGATGAACTTATCGTATTGATTAAGAATCCCGTAAATCCCGATATAGACTTGTGGACGGGAGCATTGGAACGCATACATAAAGCCGGTATTAAATCATTGGGATTGGTTCACCGGGGATTTTCGGTATATCGAAGGGAATACTACCGCAACGTCCCCGGCTGGCAAATTCCGGTGGAGATAAAGACGCGTTTTCCGCATATTCCCTTGTTGAACGACCCTTCGCATATTTGCGGCAGAAGGGATTGTATAGAGAATATAGCACAGACGGCACTCGATTTGCAGTTCGATGGCTTTATGATAGAGGTTCATCCCGATCCCGATCATGCTTGGAGTGATGCCGCCCAACAGATTACCCCGGATACTTTGAACAGATTGTTGGAAAAATTGATCATCCGGCACCCCGGATTTACCGGCACCGAAGTGTTGGAAAAGCTCAATGAATTGAGGCGGGAAATTGATAAGACAGACGGTGAATTGTTACGGGTATTGAAAAAGAGATTGGATTTGACCGGACGGATAGCCACAGAAAAACGGCTTCGTAATGTAGCCGTGCTACAACCCGCCCGTTGGAAGGAAATACGGGAAAATGTAAGCCGCCTGGCACGTGAACTGGGACTGGAAGAAACTACGGTACTAAACCTCTATGGCGAGATTCACCAAGCGAGTATCAGATTACAGGAAAAAATAATAAATCAAAAAGAAAAATAATAAAAGGGCTAATCGATTTTCTTAATCAACAAGTCAAATCCTTCCGACAAACCGGAATCGGAACTATCGTTTTCCATATTAATGAGATTGTCTATTTCATGATCGGACATGTTGAGAACTTCCATTTCGAGTTGTTTCAGAGTCTCAATAATGATTCTGGAAAAATCGTTAAAATCCATGAGTAGCCTTTTGATTTCCTCATCCCTTTTGCGAAGCAATTTCTTTTTACTGATGAAAAAACCACCTCGTAATTTGGCTTTCTGAAGGGTAAAAATTTGAATATATACCTCGTGTAATGCTTCGTGCGGGTATTCCAAATCCTGGTAATACTGGGACAAAGAAAGCGCCATACCTTCACCGTAATACCATTTTCCAAACTCACACTCGGTTTGAACGATAGGAAGTATGTCATCGGTATGTTTAATTACAATACCTCTTAAGGCTATATTCACCATGGATTTCCATCGAATATGCGACGCTCTTGCGGAACGTATTTGAATGATAATGTCCTTCTTTTTCATCGGAAGAATGGTTTTACTTGGGTTCAACGAGTGAACAAATATATAAAAAAATTTTCATATCTGCAAAACAACAAGAAAAATCAAAAAAAAAAAATATTCCAAATATTTTCAGCAGCATATGTAACAAAAATATAAATATCTGAAAAAGAGCAAAATATAAAAATATATTGGTGATAAATTTAAGAAAAATCAAGGTTATATCCAAAAAGTCATATTTATTAATTCAATATCCAAAA